>JAAFJW010000148.1 GCA_013298995.1 Sphingobacteriales bacterium
CTATAAACCGATAACAGACATATATCTTTAGAAAATTTTTTGCCATCAAAATTCGTGTATTCGTGGCAAATAAATAAAGGCGAAGCCTTAAATAAATGGCCACGAATACACGAATAGGGGGTGTAAGTGCCCTATTTCAAAGTTTAGTAAGTACCTAATAAAATGTTTTAAACTGAAAAGAGGCTCCATTGCGCCAAAAGTATTTTTGCCATAAAAAATACGGCAAGGATGAGATATCAATTATTAAAAAAAAATCGTTAAAGCATCATCAATAAAATAAATATCTTCGCAATCAATATTAGCGTTCTATTTTTTATATGCCCAACAAAACGTTACCTATCCAAATTATTGTTTTTTTGCTCTTTATTGATGCAAAAGCCCAAACTAGCACTTATTTTACCAGCAACGCAGCCTATAAAAATGCCATTGAGTTATTCGAAAACGGCAAATATGCGGCGGCATCGTTTAACTTTGCCGAGGTCGAAAAAGCCAATACCATAAACCCTACGGCCAGCAATGCCGAGATAAGCAACTTAAAAACCAATGCCCAGTATTTTATAGCCCTTTGCGCTTTGGCCTTGGATAATGATGATGCCGAGGAACAATTTTTACGCTTTATTAGCCAGCACCCCGAAAACCCCAGCACCAAGCAAGCCCATTACCAAGTAGGTAAATATCATTTTAATAAAGGCAATTATGCAGCGGCTTTGTTGTGGTTTAATAAAGTAAACTCGCTTGATTTATCGGGCAAAGAGGCTACCGAATACAAGTTTAAAACGGCTTATGCCTACTTCGAAACCAAAGATTACGAGGCGGCCAAGCCACTGTTTGGGTTAATAAAAGATAGCCCATCGGCCTACTCGGAACAGGCAACTTATTACTACGCTTACATTGCTTACCTGCATAAAAATTATAAGCTGGCATTGTTAAATTTCGAGCGGTTAAAAGGGTCTAAAAACTACGAAAACAGCTACCCTTATTACATTAGTGCCATTTATTTTTTAGATAAACGATACAATGATGTGCTGGCTTACACCATCCCAATCATAAATAATACCCAGCAAAGCCAGCAAACCGAAATGCTACGCATGGTGGCCGCATCGTATTTTGCTAAAGCTGATTATGCAAACGCAGCAAAATATTACGAAACGTTTATGGCCAACGATAAAAATGCCACACAAAACAATCAGGATAGTTACCAAATAGGCTATACCTACTTTAAATTAAAAAAGTATAACCAAGCCATTGCCCAATTAGGCAAATTAATAAACGATAAAAACGCATACAGCCAGTACGGCATTTATACCTTAGGCAATGCTTACTTTACATCAAAAAATAAACAGAGCGCAAGAAACGCATTCCAAGTTGCCTCTAAATTAGATTTTGACAAGGCTTTACAGGAAGATGCTTTGTTAAACTTTGCCAAGCTTTCGTACGAATTAGCGTTTCATAGCCTAGCTTTAGATGCCATTGAAGATTTTGTAAAACGCTACCCAAACTCTGATAAAAAAAACGAGGCAAAAACCCTGCAGGCAAACATACTGCTAAGTTCCAAAAACTATAGAGCCGCCATTGATGTGCTGGAAGCCATGCCCGATAAAACCGACGAAGCCAAAGAAACCTACCAAAAGGTAACCTATTTTAGGGGTTTAGAGTTTTACAACGAGCGGGCATTTGAAAACGCAATCTCACATTTTTTACGGTCGAACAATAATGCAATTGATGCCGAAACACATGCACTAGCCACTTACTGGTGTGCCGAAGCCATGTACGAAGTAAAAAAATACAACGAAGCCATAGATTTTTTTACCGCATTTTTGGCTATGCCTGCGGCAAAAAAAACCGAGGTATTTAATTTTGCCAATTACAGCTTAGGCTACGCTGCCTTGGAAAACGAAAATTACAACAAGGCCATTACTTACTTCGATAAGTTTTTAAAAAGTAACGAAAAAGACGAAAAAACCATTACCGATGCCACCCTACGCCTAGCCGATGCTTATTTTGGCGCAAAAAACTATGGCAACGCACTGGTAAATTATAACCGAGTAATAAGCCAAAATGCCCCGAGTGAAGATTATGCCCTGTTTCAGCGTGGTGTAATACAAGGTTTACAAAGCCAACCCGATGCCAAGATTGCCACATTACAAGCATTGCTACAACGTTTTCCGTCCTCTAATTATGCTGATGACGCCAGCTTTGAAATAGCCTACACTTATTTTTTAATAGGCCAGGGTGATAAAGCAAAAATAGATTTGCAGGCTTTGGCCGATAAATATCCCCAAAGTTCGTACCTGCCAAGGGCTTTATTAACCATAGGCTTGGTATATTACGACCAAAAGAAAGATGCCCAAGCCTTAGAAATATTTAAACAAGTAATTAACGATTATAAAGCCAGCAACGAAGCCCAACAAGCCTTAAAACTAATCGAGCGTATATACATAGATGGCGGAAACGCCACCGAATTTATAAATTACGCCAACAGCACAGCCATAGGTAATTATACTACCGCCGAGCAGGATAATATTTTGTTTAAAGCCGCTTACAATCGCTATTTACAAAACGACTGGGATGGTACCGTACAAGCGGTAAATGCGTATTTTGATAAATTTCCTAAACCTATAAAAGATAAGCAAGCCAAATTTATACGGGCCGAAAGCTATAATAAACTGGCAAATTTTACCGCTGCCATTGCCGATTACGAATATATTTTAAACGACTGGACAAGCGAATACACCGAACGGGCTTTGCTAAGTATTGCCCATATTTATATCAACAATAAACAGTACAACGAAGCCATTGTACACCTCAAAAAACTCGAAACCACAGCCGAATATAAAGCCAATTATAGCTTTGCAATAAATAATTTGATGCTGGCCTACGCAAGCATTTTAATACCCGACCAAATCCTTAAATACGCCGATTTGGTAAAAACCTACGAGCAATCATCCGACGAAGACCGCAACAAAGCAGCCCTATATGCGGGCAAAGCATATTTGCTTAAAAGCGATACCACTACTGCCCTAAAACAATTTGATGCCGTAATAAAAGCTACCAAAACCGTAACTGCCGCACAAGCTAAGTTCGCCCTTGCCGAAATACAATACCAAAAAAAGGAATACAAGCTATCGCAAAAAACCTGTTTCGATTTAATAAACAATATGCCCAATTACGATTACTGGGTAAGCAAAAGTTTTTTATTGCTAGCCGATAACTATGTAGCCTTAAAAGATAATGTACAAGCCATTGCCACCCTAAAAAGCATTGTTGATAACTATGATGGTAAAGACGAAATAATAGAAACCGCCAAACAAAAATTACAGCTATTAAATGCCAAATAAATTATGATTAAGAAAAACAAAATAGGCTTTATTTTTTGTTTAACAACATTGTTTGGGAGCAATGCACTACATGCACAAACGCAAAAAGATGCTAAAAAAGTAGCCGTAGCCGATACCAGCAAAACCGAAGTAACCCAGCAAATAGAAGTAGTGCGGGCCTATAAACCGGTACTGGCCGATGCCCTAAAATTTAGGCGAAACCCCAATTTAAACGATATAAAACCAGCCCCACCAAAAATTACTTATAACCTATTAGATAAACGGCTAGAGCTAAATACCGATATAAGAGAACTCCAAATACAAAAAATAATTAAGCCCAATACCAACGAGTTAAAAAATAACTACGCCAAAATTGGCTTAGGAAACCTAGGCACCACACTGGCGCAATTAAACGTAGCAACTGGCCAAGACCAAGCCCTGCAAGCAGGCTTCAACTTTAACCACCTAGCACAAAAAGGTAAGCTGAACCTACAAAACACTAGCCAGCAAACCGCCACAGTTTACGGAAAATCTATTGGCAATACGTTGGTAATGCAAGGTAATTTACAGTACAACCGCCGTACCAATTATTTTTATGGTATTGATGAGATGCAAACGTTTAGCAACCTCAATCCGCAACAGCAAAAAATTAACCTATTTGAAGCCAATGCCGAGCTACATAAACGCACACTAAGTAACGATAGCAATCAACTTGCTTTTGCATCAAAAATAAACGCCTACCATTTTAACAGTATTTTTGATAATACCGAAAACAACGTTACCATAAGTGCCGATGCAAGTAAAAATATACGCCTGTTTAAAGCTGGAGCCAATGCAGTAATTGATTTTACCAGCACCAAAAACAGTAGCAATAACCTAAGCAACCATTTATTTAAACTAAACCCTTATATACAATTAGATGGCTACCGTTTTAGCCTAACAGCAGGCTTAAATTATGTAAACGAGTTTGGCACCAATCAGCGCATCCATATTTTCCCCAATGCAAATATTGATTATGCGCTAATAACCGATTATTTAACCCTTTTTGCTAGCCTTAATGGCGATGTAAACAAAACCCGGCTGCAACAATTAACAACCGTAAATCCGTTTTTAAATACCAATCCATTTATTAAAAACAGTATCCAAAAACTGGCTATTTCGGGTGGTGTGCGAGGTATCATTTTACCCAATGTAGGGTTTAAAGCAATGGTAAAAAGTATTTCGGTTACCGATTTTCAATACTTTATAAACAATATTGACGAAAAACAAAAATTTGATATTGCTTACGATGATGCCAATATATTAAACTTTACAGGCGAAATAAATGCTAAATTTTCCGATAATTTTAGCCTCGATACCAAAGCCGATTTTAACCAGTACACGCTTAGCAAGCAAGCCTATGCTTGGTTTAACCCTGCATTAAAATTTACCTCAACCGCAGGTGTTAAAATTGCTAAAAAGTTTAAGCTCGAGGCCGATTTTTATTACCAATCATTAACCAAGGCCTTGGTTTTAAATTATCCCGATCCTTTAGCTTTTTCGACCCCTGAATATAATCCCAATACTGTTGCTACATTACCGAGTTTTGTAGATATTGGCTTAGGGATAAATTATGCCTACAACAATAAGTTTTCGGCATTTATAAAAGCCAATAATTTATTAAATAAACAATACCAACAGTTTTTGTACTATCCTAGCTTTGGGTTAAATGTTTTGGGTGGGATTTCGTATTCGTATTAAAATTATTTTAACAATCAATCATATTAAAATTGTGAAGAGTTGATTTATTGTGGTTTTTGAAATACAAAATTTAACACAAATATTTTACCAAAAAGTAATATTGGTAGCTAGCTAAAATTTGTGCCCTAGCAATAATAAAAAAACATGAAAATAACCCTTTTAAGCATCGGTAAAACCGAAGAAAAATATATTAAACAGGGTATTGATATCTACCTAAACAGGTTAAAGCATTACATAAAATTTGAAATTATTGAACTCCCCGAACTTAAAAACACCAAACATTTAAGCCAAGATTTACAAAAGAAAAAAGAAGCCGAAAGTTTTCTTAAAAACATTTTAAATACTGATTATGTAGTGCTTTTAGACGAACGAGGAACAGAATATAACTCACTTTTATTTGCCGATTTTTTAAACAAACGGATGCTTGCCAGCACCCAAAACCTAGTTTTTATTATTGGAGGCCCGTATGGTTTTGATACCAGTATGTATGAGCGGGCTAACGCAAAAATATCTTTATCAAAACTTACCTTTTCGCACCAAATGGTGCGCTTGTTTTTTGTAGAACAAGTATATAGAGGCTTTACAATTTTAAAAGGCGAGCCGTACCATCACGCATAAAAAAAGCCACCCAAATTTCTTCGGGTGGCTCAACCATAAACAAAAACCTAAAACTATTGCCCAATTAAAAGTGGCGCCTTTCCATCGGTAACAATAATTTTAGTGTTTGGCGAAACCGATAAATCTTTAAAGGCTTGTATGGTATTGTACTGTATTATTCGGTCGGTAAGGCCTTCCGAAA
>JAAFJW010000149.1 GCA_013298995.1 Sphingobacteriales bacterium
GAGGTGGGTACAGGCATTAGTTATTATTCGTACCGGGTTGATAGATTGAGCAGGTACTACGAAAGTAACGCCAATGGCGATTTTCTTAGAAACTTCCCCAGTTCGGTTGATAGGCGTAAAGTATCGAACGATGAGTTTAATAAAAGTAACCCTTTCGGCTATAATATTACCCCATTTGTAAGTTACGAGTTAAATACCTTTTTGGTAGGCGATAATTCGGTTTCGGGCGTAACCAGTACCCCTTTGGATGGTTTTAGGTACCGCATAGGCCTGCAACAAACCTTTGGCACTTTTAAATACACGGCACCTACTATTGATTTGAGGAAATACATACGTACCAAGCCTGTAACATTTGCTGGCCGTATGTATAGTTTTGGCCGTATTGGCGATATAGGCAACCAAATAAATCCTTTATTTATTGGTTACCCACAATTTATTAGGGGCTACGAAGCCAATAGTTTTTTTAATAGTGATGCCAGCGGCTTATCAAGCAATGGTTTTAGTATCGACCAGCTTATTGGTAACCGCTTTGCCGTAGCCAATTTGGAAATACGCTTGCCTTTTACAGGTCCCGAAAAGCTCTCGGTTTTACCTTCAAAGTTTTTATTTTCGGAGCTTAATTTATTTTTTGATGCTGGTATAGCTTGGAATGCAGGCGATAAAATATCGTTTTCGAACCAAGTACAGCAAGATGGTTTTGATGTGGAAAGAAAAAGACCAACCTACAGCAAAACATCACGCATACCTGCATTAAGTGCGGGCATATCGGCCAGGGTAAATGTTTTGGGCTATTTAGTATTAGAACCCTACTTTGCTTTCCCTTTTACCCGTACTGATGTTACGATGCCTATATTTGGTTTGGCTTTTTCGCCTGGATGGTAAGATGCTGGAGTTGTAATAAGTTGATTATTTTAGGTTTAGATAAGATACTTGCGGTGCAAAGGGCGTTAACGATAGAGGCGGCATCCTTTTTTCCCCCTAGCCCCCGAAGGGTGAACACGGTTTAAATCCCCCCTTCGGGGGCTAGGGGGAAAAAAGATACAGTGTAAAACGTGTTACCTGCCTGCGCAGGCAGGAAACGCCCAAATAATTTTTAAAACTAAAACGACCAAAGGTTTACATTTAAACGTTTTTAAACCTTATTCGCTCGTAAAACACATCACGGTAGGTATCGCCAATGGGGATAATTTTATCGCCTATTGTAATTCTACTCCTTTCGATGCTATCTATTTTATTTATGGCTACAATGTACGATTTATGTACCCGTAAAAATTGGCTCGGGGATAATATATCTTCCATTTTTTTCATGTTTTGTAAGGTAATAATGCGTTCGGTAGCGGTGTAAATTGATATATAATCTTTTAATCCTTCGATGTGTGTAATATGTTGGGTATAAATTTTTTGAATTTTATGTTCGGTTTTCACAAAAATAAAATCGCTAGCTTCGGGGCTGGTATTTAGTTTATTGCTGGCCAATATTGGTTGCGTATCTATAAATTTTTGTACCGATTTATAAAACCTTTCAAATGCTATTGGTTTTAATAAATAATCAATCACATCTAAATTAAAACCATCCAAAGCATATTGCGTATAGGCCGTGGTAAGTATTATTTTACACTTATTGTTGGCAATTTTTAAAAACTGTATGCCCGATAATTGCGGCATTTGCACATCTAAAAAAACCAAATCAATATCCCCTTCGGCTACCAAATTAAGGGCTTCGAGTGGGTTTTCGAATGTTTTAATTAAGCTAAGCGATGGTATTTTAGAAATATAATCTTTTAAAATATCAATAGCCAATGGCTCATCATCAATTACTAAACAACGTATCATAGGCTATAAATCTATATATAATTCGCAATAATAATTATTTTCAGTGTTGTTTACATTTAGCTTGTACTGGTTGGGGTAGGTTAAATCGAGCCTACGTATTACATTGGCCATGCCTATACCGCCAGTTTCATCTTTACTGTGGTTGCTTTTTTTATTGTTAATGGTAAAAAGCAATTTGTTATCGTTTAGCAATACCAAAATAGCAATAGGATGATTGGCATCGGTTGCTACACCGTGTTTAAAGGCATTTTCGACAAACGAAATCAACACCAAGGGCATAATTTGCTGTTGCTGTATATTGCCCTCGACCTTTAATTGTACGTTGATATCGGTTTTAAAACGTAGTTTTTGTAACTCGATAAAGCTTTGCAGGTAAGCTATTTCTGTATGCAAGGCTACACGGGTATCGTTACTTTCGTATAGCATGTAGCGCAATATTTCGGATAGTTTTAAAATGGCATGGGGTGTTGCCGTTGATTGTTGATAAGCCAGCGAATAAATATTGTTTAATGAATTAAATAAAAAATGAGGGTTTATTTGAGATTTTAAAAAAGCCAATTCGGCAATTAAGCCTTGGTTTTCTAAATCCCGTTTCTCTTTTTCGTTGTAAAACCAATCGACCGTAAACTTATATACCGTACTTATAAAAACAAAAAAACCATTGATAATAATTGTGCTTAGTATAAACTGCCAAAAAACAGGTGTTTTTAATTCAGGTTGGCCGTTTTCGGCTATATTAATGTAGGTAAACGATTTTAAATAATATATTTCGCCGTATTTAATGGCCGTTAACGAAACAATGATTACGGTACAGGCAAGCATCCAGGCAATATATTTTTGCTTATTTAGGGTAACAGGGATAATTAAATTTAGGTTAACATAAAACAGGGCTACATTTAATACACTCATGTTGATAAAATGTATCAAATAAGCATCGCTAGAGTTAAAGCCCGCCGTACCTACAAACAAAAAAAGTATAATTATAAACAGCCACAGCGTAGTGTGTAGCAAGGTTTTTTGAATAATGTTCATATATAAGTTGTTGTATTTACTGAGCGTATCCCTTTTGTAATTTTCTTATTTTTTTGTGAATGATTGTATGGCATTTTATCTGTTTAAAATTGGGCAAGATTTTTTCCTTGCCCAATTAGATTTATAATTTTATTTTAATTCCTCCATTCATTGTAAAACCTTCGGTATGCGTCCAAATATCGTCAAATGTTGGGTTGCTGTGTGGTGGATTTACTACTCTCTTGTATCTGCTTTGGCGTATATCGGTAAAGTTTTCAAAGTTTACAAAAATGGCAAAATACTTACGAAATGTTTTTTCTGCCATAAAACCAAATTCCCAAAAACTGGGTGTTTGTGTTCCATTGTATAAATATTGGCGGTCGGTAAAATACCCCTCAAAACCTGTTTTAAATTTTTTTTCTTTTTCGTAAATCAATGCCAAATTCAATTTTCTTTTTGGTAATAAAGGTAAAAATTGATTGCCTTGCAAATAAGTTGCTTTGGCATTGGTGTAGGTGTAGCCAGCAAAAAATTTAAAATCTTCTTTGTAAATAAACTTAATATTGGTTTCAAAGCCTTTGCTTAAAACATTTTTATCACTATTTGTAAAAGAAAAATTTGAGCCATTGTTTTGCAACACCAAAGGTTTATTTATTTGTGTTAAGAAAAATAATTGATTTACAGAAACCAATAAATCGCCTGTAATACCCCCACGATAATTTACATCAAATGTTCCGCCAATACTTTTTTCGGCTTCTACATTGTTCAATGCCAATAAATTTTGGTATTGGTTGGTTTCGGTTTGTTCGGTAAAAATGGTGGGTGCTTTATAACCCAAACCTCCACCTATTCTGCTACTCCATTGATTATTTATTTTAAACAACGCCGAAATTCGTGGTAACAAAAAAGTTTGATTTTTTGAAAAACTATTGTTTGAATAATTTACTTTATCTAAACGCAAACCGTTTTCTAATTTTACTTTTTCGCTAATATCCCAAGTATGCTGAATGTACGACCCTGTGGTAAAAGATTTTGCATTTAACGCCTTTATGATTTTTTGATTAAAATTATCGTACAATAAATTTACACCACCAATAATGGTATGTTTTTGTTTGTTCCACAAATACGAAGCATCAGTAAAAACATTGGTATTTAAACCCGAAAAACTATAATTTGGAATACTTATTTTTCTGTCAAAAAAACTCAAACTTTGTTTTAATTTAAAATTATTTTTTCCTTTAAACTTCTCATCAAATTCAAGCGTAGTGGTATTTCTGACGGTTTCGTTTTGCTCAAAATAAATGTGGTTGGCATCGGTATTTCCTGCAATTACGCTCATATCACCACCTTTCATATCGCCTTTTGTAAAGCTGTTACCAATCATCAAACTAGTACTTTCATTTGGATAAAAAAACACTCGTGGGTTGATAGTAAAATTGTTTGATTTTGGGATTTCTGAAAAATCATCTTTGTCCACATCATAAGATTTTTGAAAATTTACCAATCCCAAAACAGCGTAACCAAATTTATTTTTTCGTTGCGAAACGTAAGCACCAATATTGGTTTGTCCAATATTACTTTGGTTAAGTATAAAATTGTATTCGCTTTTTTCGTTGGGAGTTTTTGAAATAAAATTTACCACGCCAGCAATAGCACCACCACCGTACAATGTAGAAGCTGGTCCTTTAATAATTTCAACCTGTTTCAAATCCAAAGGCGGAATTTCTAAAATACTAAGCCCACTCGCAAAGTTACCGAAATTGGGATAACCATCTTTAAGTAGTTGGGTATATCGTCCGTCTAACCCTTGTACACGAATGCTTGCATTGCCACTTGTTGCACTAGTTTGTTGCACTTGCAAGCCTGTACTTTCGTGTAAAACCATACTCACATTGGCAGGTTTCATATTGCCTTTTTCTTCCAATTCTTCGGCATCAATAGTTTCAATTCTTGTGGGTGTATTCTTAATGGTTCGGCTTGTTCGGGTTGATTGTACAACCACTTCTTCTAATTTATTCTCCTCTTTTTCGGTTAAAATAATTTGTAAAGTATCGCTAATAGGGAAAGTAAAACTTTCAATTTTGGGCGTATAACCCAAATAAGAAAATTTGATTTGATGTGTGCCGTTTGGGATATTTTTAACTCTAAATAGCCATTTTCATTAGCATATACCCCATTTTGTGTTTTCATAAGCTGAGCCGTTGCTCCAAGTAAAAGCTCGTTTGTTTTACCATTTTTTATGACCGCTTTAAGAGTGTTCTGGCTGTATGCAATCGAAAAAGTAAGCATAGCAAAAATGAACGAAACGAGACTAGAAATATTTTTTGTCATTTTTATTAAGTTAAGTTAATTAAATAGTGTATAACACAAATAGGGCTTACGCTCTACAATATGTTTTTTGGTGGTAAAGCCACCATTTTAATTATCACCTAACTTAATTTTGGCGGTTGCCAAATATTGGAAGTAAACTCGTTAGAATAAACGAAAGCGTAGATACTGTTTTGTTTTTCTTTATTGATAAAACCTTTTTTTTCTGTGAATTTGAACAAAGGCGTTTGTAGTTCAAATCCGTTAACACCACAACAGCTACAAATACAAAATGGTGTGCATTGTTCGGCTTGGTGGCTATATTGGTGGTGGTTAGCTGCGAAAACAGTTTGTTCGATTTTATTATTCTTAGCACATTCCTCCCTGTCGCTACACGGCAACACCGAAAGAAAAACAAGATAAATATAAAATATGAAGCAAAATAATTTCATCAGTTTATAAAAGTAGTAAAATGTTTTTGGTTTATCTTATTTTGTCTGTCAAATGTTCATCTAAGCTTTTTGTTTAGCAAATGTCACTAATTCGCTTAATGAAATTTTTCCCATAACATAGTCCCTTATAATTACAATACCTTTTGGGGTTGGCTTAAAACCCTCGAACATATTACTTCCTATAGCTGATGCTGTACTTTCTAAAGTTTTCAAGTCTGAAA
>JAAFJW010000015.1 GCA_013298995.1 Sphingobacteriales bacterium
ACGGGCTATTGGGCAACGGGCTATCGGGTAGTGTGTTTAGGGATTTGTTGTGGTGTATAAAGGATAGTTGGTGGAAGTGACACGGTTTAGGTGGCCGCCAAACGCACCGTACCCTTGTTTTTAGCCTAGATTGAAACGGCACCCCCGACCGAGCTTTTGGGCGAGGCGGGGTATAGTGGAAAGCTGGGGCGAATTGGGTTAATAGACGAATGGCGGGCGGGCTTCTGAAAAAAATAAGGGTGTTGTTTGGTTTACGAGGTGTGTGCGTAATTTAAACGATGGTTTCGCTTTGTTTTTTTAGTGCTTGCTGGTAATGGTGCTGGTAGCTGTTTTCAAGCTCGGTTAGTGTATTAATATTATTTGCATTCTGTTGTTTTAAATGGAAATATAGGCTAGGTTTTTTGTTTTCGAAATAATCCGTAAGGGCTACCGAAAATAGGTATTGAAATTGTTTTTTTGAGAAATCCACTATTTTTTGTACCCCTTTTTGAAACTCGACCCTGCTTATATGCGATGAGTGTAGCTTGCCTTGCGGGAAAATAAGCACTAGGTTATTGGGCTTATCTAATAATTCGCCAGCGTATTTTAAGGATTGTAATACGCTTCGGCTGTTGGGTTGTACGCTGAATGCGCCTAGGTATTTCATAAACCAAATTTTTTTGGCGGTGTTTTCGATAATCATTACGTGAAATTGTTTTTTGAGGTAGAGGTTGTTGAGGTGAAAGAGGGTAAAACCATCCCACCACGAGTAATGATTGGCTAACAGTAATATTGCTTTATCTTTTTGTAAATCGATGGTATTAAAATTAAAACTATTAAAATTTTGTTTAATAATTCGGGCGATGTACCAAACGAAAAAACGATAAACGAGGGTGTTTTTTTTAGGTTTTATCATTTTGGTTTTATTAGGTTGGCTACAATTTTGGCCGATAATAGGCTTAGCGGAATGCCACCACCTGGGTGTACACTACCGCCTACAAAGTATAGGTTTTTTATTTTGGATGAAAAATTTGCATGGCGCAAAAAAGCTGCAAATTGGCTATTAGAACTGGTGCCATATAGCGAGCCTTGGTACGATTGTGTATTGGCTTGGATGCTACGTGGGTCTAAAATATTTTCGGTTTCGATTATGGTTTCGAGATTGATGCCTAATTGTTGGTTTATTTTGTTGATAATGTTTGTGCGGGCTTGGGTAATTAAGGCATCCCAGTTTTGCCCCGTATTGTTGGGTACGTTTATCATTACAAACCAGTTTTCGCAGTCTTTTGGTGCATCATTGGTTTTATGTTTGCTGCTGATATTGATGTAAATGGTGGCATCGGGGGCGATGGTTTTTTGCTTGAAAATGGCTTCGAACTCGGTCTTATAATCATCACTAAACAAAATATTATGCAGACCAAATTGTGTAAAGCTACCTTTTATGCCCCAGTAAAATATTAAAGCTGAGCTGGAGCGTTGTTGTTGTAAAATTTTACTGGGTTGTGCTTGCTTACGCAATAATTGGGTATAGGTAAAGTAAATATCCATGTTGGATATTACGAGGTTGGCGGGTATAAATTGTTGCTTTACGATGATGCCTGTAACGGTTTTGTGCTGTACGCATATTTCATCTACTGGGCTGTTGTAATAAAATTTTACGCCTAGTTCTTCGGCTAGTTTTACAAGGCTTTGTACAATGCTGTACATGCCGTTTTCGGGGAAATAGGCACCTAAGTTTTGTTCTAGATGTGGTATTACGTTTAATGTGGCGGGCGCTTGGTAAGGGTTGGAGCCATTGTAGGTGGCAAAGCGGTTGGCGTATTGCGCCATTTTAGGGTCGGTAAAAAAGGCTTCGTTGGCTTGTGCCATGGTTTTAAAAGCATCAATCTTACCAAAATTAAAAATGGATTTTAGGCTGCTTAATGATAAATAAGTTGCCAGTTTTTGTAATGATTTTTCTAAAAAAACATGGTGTGTAATGTTATAGATGGTTTTGCTTTTATTAAGATACTTACCAAGTTCGGCTGCGGTAGATTGTGTTTTGGTTTCTACTTCGTTGGCAAAAATTTCACTGTTAGCACTTGCAAATAGGGTAGTGCCATCACTCCAAAAATATCGACACACTTCATCCAGTTTTTTATATTTAAAATAGTTTTCGGGGTTTTTATTGGCTAGTAAAAAAAGTTCATCTATATATTGTGGCATGGTAAACAGGCTTGGCCCAGCATCAAAACTATAATTGCCTTGTGTAAACCGTGATAGCTTACCACCAGCATAAGCATTGGCCTCGTAAACAGTAACTTGGTAGCCTTTTACGGCTAGGCGTATGGCACTGGCAATACCAGCAATACCTGCGCCTACAATAATGGCTTGTGTGTTTTTTATTGTCATTTTTATTTTAAAACATCTAATAACGAAAACAGTTTTTGCCGTATGGCACTTTCGCTACCGCTGTAATTATTTACCATAACCGAAAAACATAAATTGCCTTTGCTATTGTTAGCATATCCAGCGTAAGCCAATACATCGGCAATGGTACCGCTTTTCATTATCATATTGTTGTGGCTAGGCAGGCTATTGTAAAAAGGTGTAAACCAAGGTGCTTTGCGAGCCTGATACAGCATGGTAGCTATGGCCGAGCTGCTTACACGGTTGGCTGGCGATAGGCCACTACCATCGTACATGTTTAATGCCGAGGGTGCTATATTTAAAGTTTCGGCATAGGCTTGTATGGTTTTTATGCCTTGGGCAAAGGTGTTATTTTGCCCTTTTTGTGTGGCCAAAGTGCGTACAAGTTGTTCGGCGTATAGGTTAATACTTTTTTTGTTCATTGGGTATATTATTTCGGCCAATGTTGGCGAGGTTATGGTGGTTAAGGTTACCGCTTGGGCGGGATTTTGGTAGGATGCGCCGAGTAATCTTGCTGTGGTAATTTGGCTTACATGGATATTGTTTTGAAGCAAAAAAGATTGTATATCGTAGGCCATGGCGTAGGCTGGGTTGGGTAGGGAAATGCCTATATTTTTTTTACAATCGATACCGTAAGTACCCCGCAGGTAAATGGTATTGGTATAAGGTGCCGAGTAGGCAAATACATTATCGCCCGTGTGTGCATTGCCTGTTGTAAGTTCGTTTACAATATTTAAAAACGGATAGGCCAATGTATCTTTTAAACCTACGGCCATGGCTACCTTTTTACCTGGCAATAGGGCTAACTGGAGCTGGTTTTCGCCCCAGCACAGGGCCGATGTAGCTGCACCGTAATAATTGCCTATATCTTGCCAAAGCCATCCATCGGGTAACGATTGGGTATCCCATTTGCTATCATCAGCTATAATTTTACCCTTAATATTTTTTATACCTGCGTTTAGCAATGCTTGCAAAATTGTTTTTAAAACAGCGGCTTTGCTGGTTTGCGGCCATCGGGTACTACCCAAAGTAGGGTCGCCCTGGCCTGTAATAATTATATCGCCGTTTAATGTTTGGTTTACTATTTTACCTGTATAAGCTATGCGTGTTTTAAAGGTATAATTGGTGCCTAATAATTGTAAGGCTGTGGCCGAAGTAATTAATTTAAGGGTTGATGCTGGTGCTAAGCCTACATTAGGGTTGGAGGAGAAAATAGTACCCCCTGTTTGGGCATCCATTACGGTAAACGAAACGCTGGCGTGTTTTAAACTTTCGGATTTTAAAAATGCTTGGTATTGGCTTTTTGTTTTTTGCTGGAGCGATTGTGCAGATACTCCCAAAGGCAGTAATAATAGCAATGCAATACTTAATCTTCTCATGATGCGTTTTGATAAAGGCAAATATGAATTTAATTGTCCGAAATTATAGCACAAAAATTTAATTGTTTTATACTTTGGTAGGAGTATAACGCAAGGAAATGTTACCTTGCTAAAATAGTGTAGTTGGGTGAAGTGCATCGAAAAAAACTTGTATTCGAATAAAACTTTATAAATTTGTTGAGTGAGAAAACCAAGATTATATTTTGATACCTCTGTTTTTGGTGGAGTTTATGATATTGAATTTCAATACGAAACGAATATGCTTTAGGAGAAACAAGTATCGACGATTGCAGACACATTGCTTGTGCAACAGTTAACAAAGTTGATTATTTAATTAGTTGGAATTTTAGGTATATTGTAAACGTATTTAGAATCAGAGGATACAACGCAATAAACATAAAAAATGGACACATACAATTAGATATTCGTTCACCAAGAGAAATTATAAAAAATGAATAACAACAAGAATAAAGTAGAAAAAGAGTTTGATACAGTTAAATTTTTTAGGGAAGTAAAAGAGAAAATTGCTTTGGAAACCCATGGGATGACATTTGCCGAATTTAAAGAATACCTAAATCGTAGAAAACTAAAACTTGCGAGGTAATGTATGCGATTGCCTAACAGGCGTGTAATGCTACGACTGCAAAAAAACAAATACAGCCTATTAAACAGGGCAAACTCAGGAAATACGCTACGCTGTAAAAACAATAAATATTAAACAAACAACACATTTTTTTTACTTTAAATTTTAGATTATGAAAAATTCATCAAAAAGTATCATCGCATTATTTGCTGGCCTAGCAGCTGGAGTTGCTTTAGGCATATTATTTGCACCCGAAAAAGGCTCCGAAACACGGGATAAACTAGCCGATTCGTTAAAAGACCTAGGCGATAGCTTAAAAGAAAAAGCGGCCTTAGAACTGGATAACTTAACCGAGTTAAAAAACAAGGTAGTAAGTACAATAAAAACAAAATTAAAGTCGGACGAGGATGACCTTTCCGATGATTTACACGCCGTTTAATAATGGGTTATGGAAGATTATAAACAGGATTTCGAGAGCATTGGTGGCCAATTAAAAGATTATATAGCACTACAAGTAGAAATTGCCAAGTTAAAAGCAACCGAAACAGGGGTGCGTTTAGCCTCTTCTTTTGTTGCTTATTTTATACTCGCCGTTTTTGTAGTTTTATTGTTGCTTTCGGGTTTTTTGGCTCTTGGTTTTTATTTGGCCGTGGTAACGGGTAGTAATGCGGCTGGCTTTGGCTGGCTAGCAGCTATTTTGTTGCTTATTGTACTTATTTTATTTTTGATAAAAGATAAAATGATTATTAAACCACTCGAAAATAAGTTTATTATAAACATTTTTAAAAACTGGTAATATGCTACCCATAAAAAACATTAACGATTTACAATCGCATATACACAGCCTCGAAATAAAAAGGGTTGAACACGAGATTTATTTACGCCAAAAAGCAGCCTCGATAGAAGAAAACTTAATGGGACTGCTAAAAACGTACAGCTACATTACAGGTTTTTTTAAAGGCAATACTAGGCCAGCCGAGGGTAATGCTAAAAAAAACGATAACCCCGACTGGGTAACCATGTTTACAAGAGTGGTAGTACCTTTTGCATTAAATAAAGTGTTTTTTAGAAAATCTAGCTTTATTGTAAAATCCTTAATTTCATTGGTTTCGCAAGGCGCAATTTCGTCGGTTAATAAAAATACCGTAGCGGGTTGGGTAGATATGCTTACCGATTATATAAAATCGAAAACTAAGAAAAAACAGCCTTTGTACGATGCTATACCGCCTGATAGCGAAACATATTGATTACAATTTTAGCCATAATTAATCAAACGTATGCATAGAATTTTACAATGTTTTGAAAATGAATACATTGATTGATAAATTACCTAACGGTGGAAAGATTTTTTCCACCGTTTAAAAATTATAAACCAGCAGTATCTTATTTCGAAATGATAAGATTTTTTAATACAGTTTTAAGTATAGGCTTTGTGATGCCATTAAATACAATAAAGATAATTTGCATTTAAAATACCTTAAATAAGAGATATTTACTCCAAAAGTATAGTCAACAATTAGATTTTTGCTTATTTTTGGAAAAATTGTATATATAAATATCGCCTTTTGGAAATCATTATTTATTACGCCTTATTTGCTGTTTTTTCGCTCTGTTTTTGCATTCAAGCATATTATTTGCTGGTTTTTCATGCTAAATTTAGTTTACACAAAATCGGCGAAAGCCAGCAAACCAATATCCACAGCGTTTCGGTAATTATTTGCGCCCGCAACGAAGCCAATAATTTAGCACAAAATTTAAGCCTAGTATTAAATCAGCAATATCCTAATTTTGAGGTTATTGTGGTAAACGATTGCTCGTACGATGCCTCCGAAGATGTGCTAAAAACTTTTGTAGAGCAATACCCTAGCTTATTAAAAGTGGTAACCATTAGCGAGCATCCACGGCACAAAACATCCAAAAAATTTGCCGCTACCTTGGGCATAAAAGCATCGGCACACGAAATATTGGTTTTTACCGATGCCGATTGTAGGCCTAATTCGCCACATTGGTTAAGCAAAATGGTGGGCCATTACCACAATCCCAATATCGAAATTGTATTAGGATTTTCGCCTTACGAAGCCAAAAACGGGTTTTTAAATAAATTAATTAGGTACGAAACCTGTATTACGGCCATCAACTATTTATCTTGCGCCATTATGGGCAAAGCCTATATGGGCATTGGCCGAAATTTATCGTACAAAAAATCACTTTTTTTTAAAGGAAAAGGTTTTGCATCGCACATGCACATCCCATCGGGCGATGATGATTTATTTGTAAACCAACATGCACATAGCCGTAATGTAGCTATCGAATACAGCCACAATGCCCAAGTAATAAGCCAGCCCAAAACAAGTTTTGCAAGCCTATGGAAACAAAAAATGCGCCACTTGGGTGCTGGACGAAACTATAAAACCGCCGATAAGCAACGCCTTACTATACAGTTTTTAAGCGGTTGGTTATTTTATATTTTATGTATTGTGCTACTGGTTTTAAAGTTTATGTATGTATGGGTTATTGGTTTATTTATGTTAAGATATTTGTTGCAATTATTTTTTTACCAAAAGGCATTTGTAAAATTACAATCCAAAAATTTAGCGGGCTGGCTCATTTTTACTGAACCTGTTTACTACGCCAATATCTTTTTATTAAGCATTGCAAGCATTTTTACCAAAAAAACAACATGGAGGTAAGCATCCTACTAAAATACTTTCCGCAGCTAAGCCCGCAACAGCAAGCACAGTTTGCTAAATTGTATGATGTATATGTTTTTTGGAACGCCCAAATCAACGTTATAAGTCGTAAAGATATTGATTTACTGTACGAAAGGCATATATTACATTCGCTGGCTATTGCCAAAATTTACACCTTTGCACCACAAGCACAAGTATTAGATGTAGGTACTGGAGGCGGTTTCCCGGGCATTCCGCTGGCTATACTATTTCCCGAAACTTATTTTACATTGGTAGATGCCATAGGTAAAAAAATTAAAGTAGTAAGCCATGTAGCCGAAGCATTGGGCTTAAAAAATGTAACCGCCCTGCACAGCCGAGCCGACCAAATAAATAAAAAATTTGATTTTATAGTTTCGCGGGCAGTTACCAGCCTCAAAGAATTTTACCCCTGGATACATAAAAAATTTGCCAAGCAAGGCACACATAGCGGACTAAAAAATGGCGTTTTATACCTCAAAGGGGGCGATTTAAGTGATGAGATAGCCCAGTCGGGCCTAAAAAATGTGCAGCTTTTTGCTATTAAAAATTTTTTTGATGAAGATTTTTTTGAAACCAAGTATGTTGTTTACTTTCCAGCGCAATAAAAAAATATGCTGCACAATATAGCCTTAACCCTCGTAAAAGGTGTGGGCGATTATAACTTGCGTACACTTATAAGCCACTGCGGCAATGCCCATAATGTGTTTGAGGCAAAAGCCGAAACACTAAAAAAAATACCCGGTATAGGCCCAAAAATTGCCGAAGCCATCCTGTCAAAAGAAACTTTTACTAGGGCCCAAAAAGAAATTACTTTTATAGAAAAATACAAAATAAAGCCCCTGTTTTATACCGAGCCCGATTATCCCAAACGCTTATACAATTGCGAAGATGCCCCAGCCATGCTTTATTTTAAAGGCAATACCAACCTCAATAATCAAAAAATAGTAGCCATTGTAGGCACCCGCAATGCTACGGCTTATGGCAAGGCCTTTTGCGAAAAATTAATAAGCGGACTTAAAAAATATAATTTACTAGTAGTAAGTGGCTTGGCTTATGGTATTGATATTGCCGCACACAAAGCCGCATTAAACAATCAAGTAGCAACCATAGGTGTGCTTGGCCATGGTTTAGATAGGATTTACCCTGCCCTACACCGCAGTACTGCCGAAAAAATGCTGGATTGCGGCGGTTTAATTACCGAATTTCCATCCGAAACCAATCCCGATAGGCAAAATTTTCCGAAACGTAACCGCATTATTGCAGGCATGGCCGATGCTACCATAGTGGTTGAAGCCGCCATTACTGGCGGTGCTTTAATTACCGCCCAAATTGCCAATAGCTATAACCGCGATGTATTTGCCCTGCCAGGCCGTGTGGACGAAGAATTCTCTGAAGGTTGTAATTACCTTATTAAAACCAACCGAGCGCAATTAATTACCAAAGTTGAAGATATCGAATACATACTGGGCTGGGTACAAGCACAATTACAGCCCAAAGTAAAGCAGCTTACCATTTACCCTAACCTTAGCAGCGATGAACAAAAAATTGTTAATCTTATTGCTGAAAAAGGTAGCATTAACTTCGACGAACTACAATTGCAGCTTAATATGCCACAAAGTAAACTGGCCATGGCTATTTTAAACCTCGAAATGCAATCCATAATTATTGCCTTACCCGGCAAAGTGTATAAGCTAAATTAAATGTAAATTTTTTCCCGTGGTGGGTGCACACCAGATACTAAAAAATAGATTTGGGCAATTTTTGTGAGATATGCCACCAACCATGGAAGGAAATTTACTTCGTACCGTAATAAAAAGTAAAATTTTTAGCGTAAAATAAATATTTTCGCCCGCTAATTCTTCGTTAATTCGCCTCTTAGCGAAGTGCTTAGCCGCCTTAGCAACCTATCTTTAGGGTAGTTTCTACCTAGTAAATACATTAATTTGGTTACGGCGGCTTCAAAAGTCATATCGTAACCGTTCATTACACCCATTTTTTTAAGTTCGCTACTGGTTTGGTACCGCCCCATTTCTACCGAACCTACCTTACATTGCGAAATATCTAAAATAATTTTTCCGCCAGCTATGGCATTTTTTAGCTTATCCAAAAACCATTTTGCCGTGGTAGTATTGCCTGCACCAAAAGTTTCCATAATAATTGCCTGCGCATCCGAGTTTAGTACCGCATCAATAATTTGTGCACTTATACCGGGGTAAAGTTTTAGCACCGCAATAGCATTGCTAAGGTTGGTATGTACCTTAAGTTTAGCCCCATCGCTTTTTAAAACGGCGGCATCGTTGTATTTTATATGTACCCCAGCTTCTACCAATACAGGGTAATTGGGCGACCTAAAAGCCTCGAATTTGGCCGAATTATATTTAAAAGTACGGTTACCTCTAAATAATTTATTTTCGAAATATATACACACCTCGGGTACTCGGCTGCGGCCATCCACCTTTGCCGAAGCAATTTCGAGGGCGGTAATAAAATTTTCTTTCGCATCAGTACGCACCGCACTTATAGGCAGTTGCGAGCCCGTAAAAATCACAGGTTTACTCAAGTTTTCGAGCATAAAACTAAGTGCCGAAGCCGTAAAAGCCATTGTATCCGAGCCATGTAAAATCACAAAACCATCGTGGTTATCATAATTATCACGTATCAGTTCGGCTAGTGTGGCATATATTTCGGGTGTCATATCCGATGAATCAATAATCGACTCGAACGAATGGATGGTTAATTCATAGTCCATTCGCCTCAGTTCGGGTACGTTTTCTATAATTTGCTCAAACGTAAATGGTTTCAAAACCCCTGTTTCGTAATCGGTAATCATGCCAATAGTACCACCGGTGTACATTACAAATATTTTTGTCATTTTTTTGGGTTTCGGTAATTTAATGTGTAAAGAAAAGCCTTTTAACTTACACTCCAAAAACTTTTCTCGAATTTAAGGTAGTTATTTCGGCAACCTCTTCGATGGTTAATTGTTTTAAATCCGCAATTTTTTGCGCCACCTGTACTATATACGCACTTTGGTTGGGCTTGCCCCTGTACGGCACTGGCGATAGGTAAGGCGCATCCGTTTCTAGCACCAAGTTTTCGAGGCTTAATTGTGCCACCACCTTATCCAAGCCTGCATTTTTATACGTAACCACACCGCCTATACCTATATACAAGCCCAAGTCAATAGCCCTTTGCGCCTGCAGCAAGCTACCCGTAAAACAATGGAAAACACCCCGCAAGCCATCGCCTTTATGGCCATCCAAAATCTCAAACACTTCATCAAACGCATCCCTACAATGTATATTAATAGGCAAGTTATTTGTTTTTGCCCATTTTATTTGCAAATCAAAAGCCCGTTGCTGTTGCATTAAAAAACTTTTATCCCAATATAAATCAATCCCTATTTCACCTATAGCGCAAGGTTTTACAGCATCAAAAGCCTGTTTTAAATCATGCAATTGTTGCTCGTAATCGTTTTTTACATCGCAAGGGTGCAAGCCCAGCATCGCAAAACACATACTGGGGTAAGCTGTACACACACGCTTTATCATAGCCACCGAAGCCACATCTACACAAGGTAAAAACAACCTATGTACCTCGTTTTTAATACATAAATCAATAGATGCCTGTAATTCAGCTTCGTTTTCGAGGTAGTAAATATGCGTATGCGTATCGGTTAAAATCATAAGCACAAAAATAGCAAAGGGTTTTATATTTTTTTTTGAAAAGCAAGGCCACTGCATGCAATTAACATGTGCCAGCATCCTTATTTATTCGCTAGGAAGTCTTCGCTCCTAAGCGAAGCCTTCCTTAAATATGTCCCCTTATTTATCAATTGCCATGGGCTTTAGCCAACGGCAATTGATAAATAAATATTCGCCCCTCGCATATCCCCCTAAATTTTTATATTTGGCGTATGAACCATTTGATTGCACCATCTATACTAGCAGCAAATTTTGCTAACCTAAATGATGATATTTTAATGCTTAACCAAAGCCAAGCCGATTGGATACATGTGGATGTAATGGATGGCGTATTTGTACCCAATATTTCCTTTGGTTTCCCCGTTATAAATGCCGTTAAAAATATAGCTCAAAAACCCCTAGATGTGCATTTAATGATTGTAGAGCCCGATAAATATTTGGAGCAATTTGCCGCCCATGGTGCCTATATGCTTACCGTACACTACGAAGCCTGCATACACTTGCACAGCACCATACAAAAAATTAAAGCCTTGGGCTGTAAAGCAGGCGTGGCTTTAAACCCACATACGCCTATAGCATTACTCGAAGATATCTTAGAAGATATAGATATGGTATTGATAATGTCGGTAAACCCAGGCTTTGGAGGGCAAGCATTTATACCCAATACTTACAAAAAAATAAAACAATTGCGGGCTATGGCAAGCCAACGAAACCCACATTTGCTTATCCAAATTGATGGAGGCGTTAATGTAACCAACTCCCTTTCATTATTACAGGCTGGTGCCAATGTATTGGTAGCCGGAAACGCCATTTTTAGCGATGCGCACCCAAAATCAATCATCTCAACTATAAAAAACTTAAACCCTAATACGCAAATAGCTTGATTTTGAAAAACATATTCCCTAAAATATTATTTATTTTACTTGCCCTCCCATTACTGTTAAATGCCCAAAATAGGGTTAAGGTAGATGGGATTGTGCTAGCCGAAAACCACGAGCCTATAAGTAACGTAATTATAAAAGTACAAAGCTCTAGCAGTACCGCCAAAACTGATAGTTTAGGGAAATTTACCTTAGAACTTGCACCAGGCCTACGAATTATAAATTTTAAACTGCTGGGTTACCTTGCCAAAACGGTGCAAGTAAAATTAATTGCTGGCCAAGATTTTAAGCTCGAAACCACCCTACGCCAAGATTTAAAAATGTTGGCCGAAGTAAAGGTAGAAGACAAAATAAGCCGAAACCAAAATATGGTACGTTTAAATCCCAAATTGGTAAATCAGCTGCCCAGTGTATCGGGTAATTTCGAATCGATATTAAAACAACTACCAGGCGTATCGGTAAATAACGAGCTAAGTTCGCAGTACTCGGTACGGGGTGGTAATTTCGACGAAAACCTAATTTACATTAACGATATTGAAATTTATAAACCCTTTTTAATACGCAATGGCCAGCAAGAAGGGCTAAGTTTAATTAACCCCGATTTGGTAAACAATGTAAAGTTTTCGGCAGGCGGTTTTGGAGCTAGGTACGGCGATAAACTTTCATCAGTTTTAGATATTCAATACAAAAACAGCGATACCACTCGGTTTCAAATTGGCTTGGGTACTAATGGAGTTTCGGCAACAGCCTTCTCGGGGCTAGGTAAGTTTAAATATGCCTTTGGCTTTCGCCAAAAACAAAATAAATTTATTTTAAACAGCCAACCAGTGGTGGGTAGCTACGATCCTCAGTTTTACGATTTTCAATCCTTATTAAGTTACGATATAAGTAAAAAATTTAGTGTACAAGCACTGGGAATTTACAATACCAGCCGCTTTGGCATCATACCCTTATCGCAAACTACCGAATTTGGTACTTTGCAACAGGTATTAAGGTTAAAAATAGATTATGAAGGGCAAGAAATTGATAGCTATAACAATGTAGTAGGGGCACTTACGCTTAACTATAAACCGCATAACAACCTAAATTTTAAATGGATAAACTCGGCATTTTTTATTACCGAAAAAGAAACTTTTGATATTTATGGCAGTTATGTGTTTGATGAAATAAACAACGATTTTGGTGGCCAAAATTTTGGGCAGGTAAAAGCCAACCGAGGTATTGGGGCTTACCAAAACTATGGGCGTAACCAATTAGAAGCCGATGTTTACTCATCCGAATTACGGATGCTTCATAGCCGTAAAAAATCATTTTGGGAAGCGGGCTTTAGGCTACAAAAAGATGCGATAAGCGATAGGGTGAAAGAGTTTTCGCTGTCCGATTCGGCAGGTTTTATACTTCCTAATAATTCAAACGAATTTATTTTAACCGAAAGCGTGGAGGCCAAAAACCAAGTAAACACCGTTAGGTACTCGGGCTTTGTAGAAAACAATTACGAATTTGGTAAGTTTAATTTAACAACGGGATTGCGGGCCTATTACAATAATTTTACCAACGAATTTATCCCCAGCCCACGGGCCGTATTAACCTTTAAGCCCAATCCTGCCAAAGATTTAATATATAGGCTAGCATCGGGCTTATACACCCAGCAACCTTTTTACCGCGAAATGCGCTTATTTGATGGAACCGTGTATCAACAAAGCAAATCACAACGCTCGATACATATTGTAGGCTCATCTGATTATAAGTTTAGAGCCCTAGGTACCGATTTAAAGTTTTCGGTAGAAGCCTACTACAAAATACTGCGAGATTTGGTACCCTATAAAATAGAAAATTTGCGCATACGCTACTACGCCAACCAGCTTTCAAATGGTTATGCCACAGGTTTAGATATGCGTGTAAATGGGGAGTTTATCGAAGGTTTAGAATCTACTTTTCGCTTATCGCTGATGAAAACCGCCGAAGATATTGTGGGCGATAGCCGAGTAGTAAAAGATGCCAACGGTAACACAAGCACCATTTACCCTGGTTATATTAACCGCCCTACCGACCAACGTGTTAATTTTTCAGCATTTTTTCAAGATAGGTTATTAAAAAGTCCTACTTACAAAGTGCATATCAACTTATTATACGGTTCGGCATTGCCTATTGGGCCACCCAAAGCACCACGCTACGATGATGTATTTAAAATACCCGCTTACCGAAGGATGGATATAGGATTTTCGAAAAATATATTAGACCCCAATGCCCGTCATCAGCCCAAGCTGTTTAAAAAATATTTAGATTCGTTTATTATTTATGCCGAGGTATTTAATATTTTAAACATCAATAATACGGTATCGTATTTATGGATTACCGATGTAGATAATACCCAATATGCTATCCCAAATTTTTTAACAGCAAGGCAACTAAATGTTAGATTAATTGCTAAATTTTAAAAATAATGGTAAAAATATAGGAAAATTGTTATATTTTTGCGCAAAATAAATAGAGTAACATGAAACATAATTTTGGTGCAGGACCTTGTATTTTGCCACAAGAAGTTTTTAAACAAGCTTCACAAGGCGTTTTAAATTTTAACGACACAGGTTTATCAATCCTCGAAATATCGCACAGAGCGCCCGAGTTTATTGCCGTAATGGATGAAGCCATTAGCCTTGTAAAAGAACTATTAAATGTACCCACAGGTTATTCGGTACTATTTTTACAAGGTGGAGCAAGTTTACAGTTTACCATGTTGGCCATGAATTTGCTAGAAGAAGGCAAAACGGCTGCCTATCTCGAAACAGGCGTGTGGGCTAAAAAAGCATTGGCCGAAGCCAAAATATTTGGCAATGTAAACGTGGTAGCATCTTCAAAAGATGCCAATTTTAATTATATACCCCAAAATTATAGCATACCCGAAGATAGTGCTTACTTTCACTGCACATCTAACAATACCATATTTGGTACACAGTTGCACAATTTTCCCGCTTCGCCTGTACCTGTTGCCTGCGATATGTCGTCCGATATATTTAGCCGCAACATTAATGTAGCCGATTTTGGTTTGATATACGCTGGCGCACAAAAAAATATTGGCCCAGCTGGCGCAACTTTAGTAATTGTTAAAGATGAAATATTGGGCAAAGTAACACGCCAAATACCATCTATGTTAAATTATAAAACACAAATCGAAGGCGAATCTATGTACAATACGCCGCCAGTTTTTTCGGTTTTTGTATCGTTACTTAACCTAAGGTGGCTAAAAGCAAAAGGCGGTGTAGCAGTAATCGAAAAAGAAAACGAAGCAAAAGCAAAAGCACTATATACCGAAATAGACCGTAACCCCTTGTTTAAAGGTACTACGGTAGTTGAAGATAGATCGAACATGAGCGTATGTTTTGTAATGGAAAACCCCGATCACGAAAAAGCATTTTTAAAACTTGCCGAAGAAAAAGGCTGTGTAGGTATTAAAGGGCACCGCAGCGTAGGCGGTTTTAGGGCATCGCTTTACAATGCTTTACCCATTACCAGCGTACACGTATTGGTAGATGCAATGCAAGAGTTTCAAGAAAAAAATAAATAAATTATTAAAAACACACATAAATGAGAATTTTAGCAAATGATGGCATCGACCCAATAGGCAAAAAATTATTGGAACAAGCTGGAATTGAAGTTGATACCGTAAACATCCCACAAGATGAATTAATGGCAAAACTAAACGCTTACGATGGCATAACAGTACGTAGCGCAACCAAAGTACGCAAAGAACTAATTGATGCTTGCCCTAACTTAAAAGTTATTGGCCGTGGTGGTGTAGGTATGGATAATATTGATGTAGATTACGCCCGAAGCGTAGGCGTAGCGGTAGAAAACACGCCAGCAGCATCCTCACAATCAGTTGCCGAACTTGTATTTACACATTTATTTAATGGCGTACGCTTTGTATATGATGCCAACCGTACCATGCCTGTAATAGGTGCTACAAAATTTAACGACTTAAAGAAAAAATATGCCGCCGGTATTGAACTTAAAGGCAAAACCATCGGTATTATTGGCTTTGGCAGGATTGGGCGAGAAACCGCAAAATTAGCCTTAGGCCTAGGTATGGATGTAATAGCGTACGACCTTTTTGATATACCAAGCACATTAACTTTAGAATTATCGGGCGGTATAAACGTGGCAGTACCTGTAAAAAAAGTAAGTATGGACGATTTATTGGCTTCCGCCGATTTTATAAGCCTACACATTCCATTCACCGAAAAACCAGTATTGGCTGCCGCCGAGTTTGCCAAAGTAAAGCCTGGCGTAGGTATTGTAAATTGTAGCCGTGGCGGTACCATTAACGAGGATGATTTAATTGAAGCCCTAAACAGCGGTAAAGTTGGCTTTGCCGGCTTAGATGTTTTTGATAACGAACCTTCGCCCCGTTTAGATTTACTACAACACCCAAAAGTATCGCTAACGCCACACATTGGCGCAGCCACCAACGAAGCCCAAGAACGTATAGGCGAAGAACTTGCAAACTTGCTTATTGGCCACTTGGTAAAGTAAAATGATATAAAAATGTTTTTTAAAGCCCAGCCTTAGCATTAAAATATGCTGAGGCTGCTTTGTTTTTAAGGAAATTTTTAGTATCGAAGTGCTTTGTGATTATTTATTTACTAACCCTAGTTACGATGATTAAATAATAGTATAATTTGCTGTAAATCAATGTTAAAGCACCCTAATTATTGCAAAAAACAGTATTTATTAATCGAACTTAGGTTAAGAAATAATGGGATGAGATTAACTTTAAAAAATAAAATTCGAGCGGTATAAATTTAAAACGTAATATCATTTTTATAAACATAAAAAATTTATATATTTGCCCCTCTTAAAAAAGATTGAAACACAATGAAAAAAGACTTGCATCCATCAAATTATAGGTTAGTTATTTTTAAAGATATGTCTAACGATTATGCTTTTATGACTAAATCTTGCATAAGCACCAACGAAAACATCAAATGGGAAGATGGCAACGAATACCCTTTGGTAAAATTAGAGATTTCGCATACATCGCACCCTTTTTATACAGGTAAAATGAAATTGGTAGATACTGCTGGCCGTATCGATAAGTTTAAAACCCGTTACGCTAAAAAGTAATTATTAACATTATACAATAATTAGAAGTCCTGCCTTGATAGTCGGGACTTTTTTTGTTTGATTTGTAGCATGATGCTTATATTTTTTGACGAAACCTATCGGGATAATTTTTTTCCACTTACACTTACCCGCCCCACAGCCGATTTGCGCATCGGTATATTAAAAATTTCGGAAAAATGGCAACATTATTTTAAAGCCGATTGTGCCTACAAAACAGCAGCCTACCTTAATTGTAAATTTCCGTTTAAAACCGCCGCTAGCAATTTATTTATAAACGGCACCATTTGCCCCGATGATAACCTTGCCACCGCAATAAATAATTTACACGAAGGCCAAGCACTCTATAAAAACCAAACCTTAATAGCCCTATGGTTAAACGAGGGCAATGCAAGCCTATTTACCGAAACCAATTTAGCCCCCTACCAAGCCATTTATTACACAGGCAATTTATTAAATATTACCTACCCCGAAGATATTTTTAGCAAAAATAATATTGCGCTTAACGCTGATTTCGAGTTGCTTACCAAAGGTAAAACATCGGCCAATTTAAGCAATACCAATACCATAATAGGCTATAATATTTTTGTAGAAGAAGGCGTAGAAGCCGAATGTGCAACTTTTAACACTACCAACGGCCCCATTTATTTAGGCAAAAACTCCCAGGTTTGGGAAGGTACAAACATTAGAGGTGGCCTAGCTTTATGCCATGATGCCCAAATAAAAATGGGTGCAAAAATTTACGGCGCCACCACCATTGGCCCTCACAGTAGGGTAGGAGGCGAAATTAACAATGCTGTTATTTGGGGATATTCATCCAAAGGGCATGATGGCTACTTGGGCAATGCCGTTATAGGCGAATGGTGCAACCTAGGTGCCGATAGTAATAACTCTAACCTTAAAAACAATTATGCCGAGGTAAAGCTATGGGATTATAACACACACAAATTCAGAAAAACAGGTCTCCAGTTTTGTGGCTTAATAATGGCCGACCACGCCAAGTGCAGCATCAATACCATGTTTAATACAGGTACGGTGGTGGGCGTAAGTGCCAATATTTTTGGCTCGGGTTTTCCCCGAAACTTTGTCCCCGATTTTTCGTGGGGCGGTGCCCAAGGCTACGAGGTATATGGCCTTATTAAAATGTTTGAAACCGCAAATTTGGTTTACAGCCGTAGAGATAAGGTTTTTGATGATGATGAAAAAGCTATTTTAGCACACATATTTGAAAGCACCGAAAAATTTAGAAGATTTTAAAAATAAATATAATGAGAAAAAAAATTGTTGCAGGAAACTGGAAAATGAACAAAAACTTTAGCGATGGCTTGGCCTTATTTTCCGAAGTAATAAACATGGCTAATGATGAATTGCATAACAGCCAGCAAGTAATAGTGTGTAGCCCATACCTACATTTACACAGCTTGGTACAGCTAAACAAAGGCAATACCAAAGTTGCCCTAGGGGCACAAAACTGTCACCAAGCCGAAAGTGGCGCATTTACAGGCGAAATATCGGCCGATATGCTAGCATCGGCAGGTGTACAATATGTGATTATAGGCCACTCGGAGCGTAGGCAATATTTTGCCGAAAGCAACGCAACATGTGCCGAAAAAATAAATATCGCTTTAAAGCATCATTTAACACCTATTTACTGCATTGGCGAAACCCTGCAAGAGCGTGAAGCGGGTACACATTTTGATATTATAAAAACCCAATTGGCCCAAGCCACTTATCATTTAAGCGCACAAGATTTTGTTAAATTAGTGATTGCCTACGAACCCGTTTGGGCTATTGGCACAGGGGTAACGGCATCATCAGCGCAAGCGCAAGAAATACATGCCTTTATACGTGAGCAAATTGCTTGGCAATATACTGTGGCTGTGGCCGATGAAATTTCGATACTTTATGGCGGTAGCTGTAACCCCAAAAACGCCGATGAATTATTTGCACAAGCCGATATTGATGGCGGCCTAATAGGGGGTGCGTCTTTAAAATCGCGTGATTTTATAGATATAGCTAAAGCATTTAATTAAAGCATGAATTATTACGAACTCGTTTTTACCCTTATTGATAAGCAAGGATTTTACCAAGATTTATTGATAAACGATTTATCGCAAATAGGCTTTGATACGTTTGAAGAAACCGATTTGGGTTTTAAAGCCTACATTGCCACCGATAAATTTAACCAAGCCTTATTGGATAATAACCTGTTAAAATATGTAGGCGAATGTACTTTTAGCTACGAAATTAATTTAATACCCGCCCAAAACTGGAACCAAGTATGGGAAAGCAACTTTGAAGCCATAGCCATAAAAGATAAAATACATGTGCGGGCAACGTTTCATCCTAGCCTAAATAATTTCGATTACGAAATAATTATCGACCCTAAAATGGCTTTTGGTACAGGCCACCACCAAACCACAGCCATGGTGATGGAGTACATGCTCGAAACCGATTTTAACCAAAAAACGGTTTTAGATATGGGGTGTGGCACAGGTATTTTGGCTATTTTAGCATCAAAAATGGGTGCCCAGCAAGTAGTAGCTATTGATAACGACCCTGTATGTTACCACAGCGTATTAGAAAACGCAGCTTTAAATGGTGTAAACAATATTGAGGCTTTGTGCGGTTCAAAGGAAGAAATTCCACAGCAAACGTTCGATATTATACTGGCCAATATTAACCGCAATATACTTTTAGACCAAATAGCAAGCTACGCCAAAGTATTAAACCATAACGGCATTATATTTTTTAGTGGTTTTCACCAAATTCCTGATTTAGAAATGCTAAACCAAGCTGGCCAAGCGTTAAACCTACAATACCTGCACCATAAAAATTTAAACGAGTGGGTGGCAGCAAAATTTGTAAAATATTAATAGTAAAAGTTTTGAGAGTTCACTTTATCGCAATAGGTGGTGCAGCTATGCACAACCTAGCCATCGCATTAAAAATTAAAGGTTTTACGGTTTCGGGTTCCGATGATTTAATTACCGAGCCATCCAAATCTCGCTTACAGCAACACCAGCTTTTGCCTACACAGCAAGGCTGGGATGCCAATAAAATTACAACCGATATTGATGCCATTATACTAGGCATGCATGCCCGTATAGATAACCCCGAACTGCTAAAAGTACAACAATTAGGCATACGCATATACTCGTACCCCGAGTATATATACGCACAATCAGAAAATAAAACCCGTGTGGTAATAGGCGGTAGCCATGGCAAAACCACCATTACATCAATGATACTGCATACTTTAAAGTATTTAGGTAAAGATTTTGATTATTTAGTTGGCGCACAAATTGATGGCTTCGATAATATGGTAAAACTTTCGGCAGCCCCAATAATTGTAATCGAAGGCGACGAATATTTGGCATCGCCTATTGATAGAAGGCCAAAGTTTCATATTTACCAACCCCATATTGCCATTATTAGCGGTATAGCTTGGGACCATATCAACGTATTTCCTACTTTCGAAAATTATATACAACAGTTTGATTTATTTATTGATACCATTAAACCTAATGGAGCACTTATTTACTGTGCCGAAGATAAAGTTGTGGATGACTTGGTAAATCAAAAAAATACTCATTTGCAATTACTGCCTTATAGCACCCCTGGGTATGTAATTAAAAATGGTATAACTTATTTAATTAATGGCGATAGTGAGGTGCCGCTCGAAATTTTTGGGCAACATAATCTACTCAACTTAAATGCAGCAAAACTAGCCTGCATGCAGTTAGGAATACCCGAAACCGATTTTTATGCCGCTATAAGCAATTTTACAGGTGCTGCCCGAAGATTGGAAATAGTTGGTAAAAATAAAGATGCTACCATTTTTAAAGATTTTGCACACTCGCCTTCAAAACTGGTAGCCACCATTGCCGCCGTAAAACAACAATTTCCCAACCGAAAATTAATTGCTTGTATAGAATTGCACACATTTAGCAGTTTAAATAAGCAATTTTTAAACCAATATAAAAATACAATGAACCAAGCTGATGTTGCAATTATTTATGTGAATAATATGACATTTGCACACAAAGGGCTTAAGCCATTCACACACAGAGAGATATTGCAGGCTTTTAACAGAAAAGACTTAATTTTAATAACTGATTCAAATAATTTATACAACTATTTGGTAAAATTATCGTTAAAAAACATGAATTTGTTAATGATGTCATCCGGAAATTTTGATGCCTTAAATTTAAAACAATTAACAGGCACACTTCTTAGATAAATTAACAATAAGCTAATTTTTACCAAAAGTTTTTAAAATACTTATAATGAAGTTATTAGGAAAAAAAATAAGATTATTAAGGCACCAAAAAGGCTGGAGCCAAGAAGATGTATCTATTCAGTTAGGAATATCAATACCTGCATTTTCAAAAATAGAAACAGGTATTACCGATATTAACCTATCTAGGCTAGAGCAAATTTGTAAACTATTTGAACTAACAGTAGTACAAATGCTAACATTTACCAATCCCGAGGAAGATCAAAAGTACTTGTCTGAACTTGATTTAGTTACCCAAAAATTAGCCGAACGCAACTTAGAAGTAATTGATTTACAAAAAAAAGTAATTGATTTATATGAAAAAATACGACATATTTAACTTTATATAACATATATAAGTGCCAAGCAAAAAGAAGATACATAATTAACATGTACCTTCTTTTTGCGTATATATCACAATTTTATATTGTAAACTTAGACTTGGGTTAAAAAAAAATGCCAACACTTATAGACATAAAAAATACAATTTCAACGATAAATTATTGGCAACCTGTTAAATTTATGTTTCTAATTTTCTAATAAATATTATTGATGCTTGTTTTTTTATCACTCGATAGATATTTTTTTTAACAATTACATAATTATATAATTTTTAAAGGGATAAATGTTTATAATTGTTGCTTAAAGCAGCGTTTACATAAAAATTATTGACATTACACATATACAATGAACGAAGAAGAAAAATTTTTATCCCCTAATATAGAGTTATCGGTAGCCGATTTAGAAGATATACAACATTTAAACAACCCCATTGTAGGCATACAACCTATTGTAAAAAAATACCTCGATGCCATAAAAGAAGTACGCCAAGAGGCTAATAAATTTTATTTTTCGGATGGCACCTCAACCGTACAAATAAGGATAGTAAGCGACGAAATCATTAGGGTAAAGCTAGCACCCAATAGCGTGTTTTTAGATGAGTTTTCGTACGCAGTACCATCGCTTGAGCAAAAAGTAGCCGTATTTACCTTCGCCGAAACCGAAACTCATTACCAAGTAGCTACCAATACCGTACAATGCTTGATAAGCAAAGCCAATTTTTTTATCTCCTTTGCCGATAACCAAGGAAATATTACCAACCAAGATTACCAAGCCATGCACTTCGAAGAAAACACGGCCTTTGGTGGTTACTATGTATATTGTACCAAAAAATGTACCGCTGGTGAAAGTTTTTTTGGCCTTGGCGATAAACCTACCGATTTTAATTTGCGAGGGAAACGTTTTCAAAACTGGAATACCGATACCTACTCTTTCTCTAAACACCAAGACCCATTATACCGTAGTATCCCATTTTATTTAAGTTTAAAAGAAGGCAATGCTTACGGTATATTTTTTGATAATACGTATAAAACCCATTTCGATTTTGCCCACGAAGACCAAAATAAAACCAGCTTTTGGGCCGATGGCGGCGAATTGCAATATTATTACATACACGGCCCACACATGATGGATGTAGTAAAACGCTATCACACCTTAACCGGAACACACAAATTACCGCCAATGTGGGCATTAGGTTACCACCAATGCCGCTGGAGCTATTATCCCGAATCTAAATTACACGATTTAGCAAAAAACTTTAGAGACCGTAAAATCCCATGCGATGCACTATACCTAGATATTGATTATATGGACGGTTACCGCTGTTTTACCTGGAATAAAAGATATTTCCCTAATCCCAAAAAAATGATTAAGGAACTATCCGACGATGGTTTTAAAACCGTAGTAATTATCGACCCAGGCATTAAGGTTGACGAAAACTATTGGGTATTTAAAGAAGGAAAAGATAATAAATACTTTTGCCGCCGTAGTGATGATTATTTTATGGAAGGCCATGTATGGCCAGGCCGTTGCCAATTCCCTGATTTTACCAACCCCGAAGTACGCAAATGGTGGGGAACACTGTTTAAAGAACTGGTAGAAGTAGGCGTTGCTGGCGTATGGAACGATATGAACGAGCCTGCCGTATTTGGTGCAGGTACTTTTCCTGATGATGTACGCCATGATTACGATGGTTACCGAGGCTCGCACCGAAAAGCGCACAACGTATATGGGATGCAAATGGTAAGAGCCACTTACGATGGTTTAAAGCTATTGCAAAAAAATAAACGCCCATTTACCATAACAAGGGCAGGCTACTCGGGCTTGCAACGTTACAGCTGCGTATGGACGGGCGATAACGTAGCCACTTGGGAACACCTAAAATTAGGAAGCCTGCAAATGCAACGTCTTTCCGTTTCCGGGATTCCATTTGCTGGTACCGATATAGGCGGCTTTAGTGGCGAACCTACCGGCGAATTATTTACCCGATGGATACAACTAGGCGTGTTTTCGCCTTTTATGCGGGCTCATTCGGCTGGCGATACTGCCGAGCGTGAACCTTGGAGCTTTGGTGCCGAACTAGAAGCTATCAATAAAAAATTTATAGAATTACGTTACCGATTATTGCCCTACATATACGCAGCGTTTTGGGAACACCACAAATACGGTTTCCCTATTTTACGCCCTGTAATTATGCTGGAGCAAGATAATGTAAGCAACCATTACCGTGAAGATGAGTTTACATTTGGCGATAAAATATTGGTATGCCCAGTATTAACCGAAGGCGCCACCACCCGCAAGCTATATTTACCCGCTGGTACTTGGTTTGATTATTGGACCCACCAAGCATTAGAAGGCGCACAAGAACATACCGTGGCCGCTCCCTTAGATTCGATGCCCATATTTGTAAAAGCAGGTTCGGTAATACCCGAGTCGCCAGTGATGCAACATGTAAACGAGTTTGAAGCTGATGAATTACTGTTCCAAATTTATTATTCAAATTACGAGGTAAATTCGTTTCATTACGAAGACCACGGCGATACTTTTGCTTACGAGCAAGATATTTATTTAGAGAAAAAATTTGTAGTTAATGGCGATAAAACTTCGATGACCATTAAACAATCAATCGAAGGTTTATTTACACCACGTTACGAAACCTACGAACTTAAGCTAATAGGCTTGCCATTTACACCCACCAAAGTAATTATTGATGGTAAAGATTATGCGGGCAGTTTAGCTTTTGACGATTTAAAACGAGTTGTAATAACATCGAGCAAGCATTTTAAATTTATACAAATACAAGGTTAATAAAATTTGGTATGCTAAACTTACTAGGCTAGCATACCAAATTTTATATGTATCGGTTTCAAAACAGTATCAAGGTTGGCTTTTTATCTGGCACCCCAAAACTAAATATACTTACTTCCGTATTTGCTTTTTACATCGGCAACTATTTGTTTTACAGTTTGTTCTTTACTTTTTGGCGAAATCATTAAGGTATTATTGGCTTCTACTACAATAAAATCGTGTAAGCCTTGCAAAATTACTAACTTATCTTTGGGTACGTTTACCATACAGTTGCTTGATTCTATCATCAGCACATTATCGGGATGTATTACGGCATTACCTACATCGTCTTTATGTGCTAATTCGTAAATAGAAGCCCAGGTGCCTAAATCGCTCCAGCCAAATTCTGATGGCATTACATACACGTTATCGGCTTTTTCCATCACACCATAATCAATAGAAATATTGGTGCATTTTTGAAAGCAGGCTTGTATAAATTCTTTTTCGGATGGGGTATTGTACAAGCCATTGCCTTCGGTAAAAATTTCCGAAATATCGGGCAAATGGGTATCAAAAGCATGTATAATTGCGTTTACCGACCATATAAATATCCCAGCATTCCACAAAAAATCGCCACTTAGTAAAAACGATTCGGCAATTTCTAGCGTAGGTTTTTCGGTAAATGTTTTTACTTTAAATAAATTTTCGCTTAGCGTATCGTTATTATATTGTATGTAGCCATAGCCAGTATCGGGGCGTGATGGCTGTATGCCTAGCGTAATTAAGCAATCGTTTTGCTCGGCAATAGCCAACGAAGTTTTAATAGTGCTAATAAATGCGGGTGTATCTAAAATCAGATGATCGCTAGGGGCAACCACAATACAGGCATCAGCGCAAAGCTGCTTAATTTTAAAGCAACCATAAGCAATGCAAGGGGCCGTATTACGCATTACAGGTTCGCCTATAATTTGGTGGGCTTGTAATGCGGGTATTTGTTGTTTTACTAGGTCAAAGTAGCTTTCGTTGGTTAAAATATAGATATTTTCTTTGGGTACAATTTGGGCAAACCTATCGTAAGTGTTTTGAATTAAGCTTTTTCCAGTACCTAAAATATCTAAAAACTGCTTGGGGTAAGTAGTGCGGCTAACGGGCCAAAATCGGCTTCCTATGCCACCTGCTAGTATAAGTGCGTATTGGTTATTTTTCATTTTTTTTTAGATGGTTATCGTTTTTTTAATGTTTAATATGTTTAAAATCATACTTTTAGGGTTTATAAAATGCCTTCATTAAGCAAGTCGTGTAAATGTATTATGCCTTCAAAATTATCATTTTCCATCACAATAAGTTGGGTAATTTGATTTTTTTGCATCATTTGTAACGCAGTTACAGCCAACTCGTTTTTTTGTATAGTTTTAGGCTTTTTGCCCATAATATCACTAGCTATTAAGGTTTCAAAAGTTGTAAATTTTTCCATCATACGGCGTAAATCGCCATCGGTAATAACGCCTATAAGTTGTTTTTTATTCATCACGGCTACTATACCTAAGCGTTTTTTTGTGATTTCGAGTATCACATCGTGTAATTTACAGCTACTATCTACCATGGGTTTTTGGTTTAGTATTACTAGGTCGCTCACTTTTAGATACATTTTTTTACCCAAGGCACCGCCAGGGTGAAATTTTGCAAAATCGGCTCCCGAAAACGCTTTACACTCAAGCAGGCAAATTGCGAGCGCATCGCCAATAGCCATTTGTGCAGCCGTACTTGTGGTAGGTGCTAAATTGTGTGGGCAAGCCTCGGCAGCAATAAAAGTATTGATTACAAAATCGGATTGTTTGGCCAAATAGGAGTTTACATCGCCCACAAAGCAAGCTATTTTGTTGTTTCCTTGCTTTAAAAGCGGAATTAAAATTTTAATTTCGGCTGTATTTCCACTTTTCGAAAGGCAAATAATTAAATCATCGGCCTGTATCATACCCAAGTCTCCGTGTATGGCATCGGCCGCATGCATAAACAAAGCAGGCGTACCCGTAGAGTTTAAAGTGGCTACCATTTTTTGTGCAATAATGGCACTTTTACCCACTCCAGTAATTACTACACGGCCTTTTAGGGTATAAATTTGGTTTACCAAAGCGGCAAATTGATTGTCTAATAAATCAATTAAATTTAAAATAGCTTCGGCTTCTATTTTTAAAGTACGCCTTGCAATGGCTATTATTTCTTGGTTCGATTTCAATATTTTTAATTTTTTAAAATAAATTATTGTAAGTCGCAAAAATATGTTATTTTGAAGTCTTATATCACATAGATTATAACATTCAATTTATCAATGCAAATAGATTACAAATTAGCCGAAAATTTACAAGCTTTTTTTGGTTTCGATACTTTTAAAGGCGACCAAGAAGCGATTATAAACAGCATTTTAGAAAAAAAAGATACTTTCGTTATTATGCCTACGGGTGGCGGAAAATCTATATGCTACCAGTTGCCTGCCCTTATGAGCGAAGGCACAGCCATCGTAATTTCGCCATTAATAGCGTTAATGAAAAACCAAGTGGACCAATTGCGGGTATTTGGCGGGCGTGATGATATTGCACATTTCCTTAATTCGTCGTTAAACAAGGCCGAAAGTACCAAAGTAAAAGAGGATGTAAGTGCTGGCGAAACCAAGCTTTTATATGTAGCCCCCGAATCGTTAAACAAACAAGAAACGGTTGATTTTTTAAAAACCATTACCATATCGTTTATTGCCGTTGACGAAGCGCACTGCATATCCGAGTGGGGGCATGATTTTAGGCCCGAGTACCGCCGCATACGCCAAGTAATTAACAATATACGCGAAGATTTATCAATTATAGCATTAACCGCTACGGCAACGCCTAAGGTACAGCAAGATATACAAAAAAACTTGCAAATGACGGATGCCAACCTTTTTAAATCATCCTTTAACAGGCCAAATTTATACTATGAAGTAAAAGCCAAAAAAGATGTTTTAAAAGATATTATCCGCTATGTAAAAAACAATACTGGAAAATCGGGAATTATTTATTGCCTAAGCCGAAAAAAGGTAGAAGAAGTATCTAATGCGCTAACTATTAATGGGATAAAATCATTACCCTACCATGCAGGGCTAGAGCCTAAAATACGGGCCGAAACACAAGATAAGTTTTTGATGGAAGATGTAGATGTAATTGTAGCCACCATAGCATTTGGTATGGGTATTGATAAACCCGATGTACGCTATGTAATACACCACGATATACCCAAAAGCATGGAAGGTTATTACCAAGAAACGGGTAGGGCAGGCCGTGATGGTGGCGAAGGAAACTGCATTGCTTTTTACTCGGATAAAGATGTAGAAAAACTTACCAAGTTTATGAAAGATAAACCAGTATCGGAACGCGAAATTGGTACACAAATACTAAAAGAGGTAATAGATTACTCGGAATCGGCGGTGTGTAGGCGAAAACAAATACTCCATTACTTTGGCGAAAACTTTGATGAAACTGGATGTAACGATAAATGCGATAACTGCCGAGCGCAAAAAGAATATTTTAATGCCGAAGAATTTTTACCCCAATTGCTACAAATGATTTTGGATTTTGGCGAAAAATTTGATGATATATACCTATTAAATGTATTAATGGGCGAAGAATCGGCTTTAATACAATCGTACAAACACCATTTATTGCCCATATACGGCTTAGGTAAAACAGAAGGGTTGCTGCTATGGAAATCATTGATTCGTCAGGCTTTATTAAATAATTTTTTGGCCAAAGATGTTGATGATTATGGTTTACTAAGGCTTACCGAGGCTGGACACAGCTATTTAAAAAATCCATACACCATAAAATATATTTTAAATCGCCCTATCGAAAGTGCAACACCTAGCGACGACGACGAAAATGTACAATCAGGAACTGGAGCATTAGATACCGAATTGCTAAAAATGCTTAAAGACTTGCGCAAAAAAATTGCCAAGCAAAAAAACCTCCCGCCATTTGTACTATTCCAAGACCCCTCGCTGGAAGAAATGTGTACCAATTATCCCATAAACATGGACGAATTGAAAAATATTTCGGGCGTGGGCAATGGCAAAGCTGCAAAATTTGGGTCGGCATTTATCGATTTAATTAAACAATATGTAGAGGATAATGAAATAGACCGCCCCATAGATTTTGTAGTAAAAACAACGGCAAATAAATCGGCATTAAAAGTTTCGATTATACAAAATATTGATAGACAGGTATCTTTAGATGTAATAGCTTCATCAAAAGGCATTTCGTACGAAGATATTTTAAAAGAAGTAGAATCGATAGTAAGCTCGGGAACTAAACTTAATTTGAATTATTTTATTGATGAAATGATAGACGAAGACCGCCAAGACGAAGTTTTTGATTATTTTAAAACCGCCGAAGTAGATTCGATTGAAGCCGCATTAAAAGAACTAGGTACCGATGATTACAACTGGGAAGAAATACAATTAATGAGAATTAAATTTATGTCGGAACTGGGTAATTAAGCCTCAAATTTTTCAAAATGATTTTAAACAAATTACAATATACCTCGTCGGGCAATTTTTTTTTAATGGCTGGGCCTTGCGCCATAGAAAGCGAAGATATGGCATTGCGTATTGCCGATAAAATAGTAAATATTACCGATAGGCTCGAAATTCCTTATATTTTTAAAGGCTCGTACCGCAAAGCAAACCGCTCAAGAGTAGATTCGTTTACGGGTATTGGCGACGAAAAAGCACTTAAAATTTTAGAACGCATAGGCCGCGAGTTTGATATACCCACCGTTACCGATATACACGAAAGCCACGAAGCCGCCATGGCCGCCGCCTATGTGGATGTGCTGCAAATACCCGCTTTTTTATGCCGCCAAACCGAACTACTAGCCGCCGCCGCCAAAACAGGTAAAGCTGTAAATATTAAAAAAGGGCAGTTTTTATCCGCAGCGTCTATGCAATTTGCTGTAGAAAAAGTAAAAGAAATGGGCAACCCCAATGTAATACTTACCGACCGTGGAAATACCTTTGGCTACCAAGATATGGTGGTTGATTTTAGAGGAATACCCGAAATGCGGGCTTTTAATGTACCCGTAGTAATGGATTGTACACACTCGTTACAACAGCCCAACCAGGCTAGTGGCGTTACAGGCGGTAAACCAGCTTTAATAGAAACCATTGCCAAAGCGGCCGTAGCCGTAGGTGCCGATGGCTTATTTATAGAAACTCACCCCGAACCCGAAAACGCAAAATCGGACGGGGCAAATATGCTACACTTAGATTTGTTAGAAAACCTGTTGGTAAAACTGGTGCGGATAAGGAAGGCAATAGGGTAGGAGTAGGAAGCCTTCCCTCCAAGGGGAAGTCTTCCTTTTTAATTTGTTTTATATCCTTACAAACCAATAAAATAAATATTAAACTTTTGTTTACTAAACTGTTAACTTAACTACCCCTAATTTAGCAAATGACCCGAGCCTTAATTATATTTTTAAAACAGCCCGAATTAGGTTTTTGCAAAACCCGATTAGCCCAAACTATTGGGGATGTTAATGCTTTAAAAATATACCAAAAATTACTGCATCACACCCATCAAATTACCCAAAACCTACCCGTACAAAAATATTTATATTTTGATAAACCCAGCGAAACCGTTTTGCATTGGGAGGGCAATTACACCACAGCGTATCAAAACCAAGGCAATTTGGGCAGTAAAATGGAGCAGGCTTTCGCCGAAGTTTTTAACAAGCAACACTATCCTGTTATTATTATTGGTACTGATTGTATGGAACTAAGCACCCAAATTATTAACGATGCTTACCGCCAATTAAACTATTACGATGTAGTAATTGGCCCTGCCAAAGATGGAGGCTATTACTTGCTAGGCTTAAACAATCCCACCCCACAAATATTTGAAAATATTGAATGGAGTACCAATACTGTACTACCTGATACCATAAAAACGGTACAAAACCTAGGTTTAACTTATTGTTTTATGCCCCTATTATCGGATGTGGATGTGGAAGAAGATTTGAACGATGAACTGCGTAAACTTATATCAATATAAACCCAGTTTCCAATGCACTTTAGTAAATTACAAAGACCTATAAAAATCTAAACTTTCTACAATATCGGTTTCGGTAACGGGTATATCGTATAGGCAATTGCCTATTTTATCGGGTAGCGAAAAGTTTATATTACCTGCATTGTTTTTTTTATCGTTGCGCATGGTGGCCATTAGCTCTTGCTCGATACCTATTTTTAGGCTGTATTTGCCATAAAATTTAATAAAGGTGTGGCAAATAATTTGTAAATCATTATCGCTTAGTTTTACGAGTTTGCTGGCCAAATAAGCCTCGCATACCATACCAATGGCTATGGCCTCGCCGTGTAAAAGGCTGTGTTTTTCGTTGTTTAGGCTCCACGATTCTATGGCATGGCCAATGGTATGCCCGTAATTTAATATTTTACGTAATCCGTTTTCGTATGGGTCGGTACTTACTACCTTGTTTTTAATTTCTACGGAAGTAAATACCAAATCATCGCTCACATGAGCAACATCATCAATTTGTTTTAAACTTTCGAAATAGGCCTCATTGGCAATAATACCGTGTTTAAGCATTTCGGCAAAGCCCGATGTAAGCTCCCGAGGGGGCAATGTTTTTAAAAAATCGGAGCTAATAATTACCGCTTTGGGTTGTACAAATGTGCCAATAATATTTTTTACAGCATTCATATCAATACCCGTTTTGCCGCCTACCGAGGCATCTACCTGCGAAAGTAGGGTAGTAGGTATTTGTATAAAATCTATCCCTCGCTTAAAGGTTGAGGCAGCAAAACTGCCCATATCTGTAACCACACCACCACCAAGGTTAATTACTAGGGCTTTACGGTCGGCTTCAAAATCTAGCAACATGCGCCATATAGCGATGCAGTAATCGATATTTTTGTTTTCTTCGCCATAAGGAATTTCGATAATATCATAATTATCAAGTTGTTGCAGTTTGTTTTGTAAAACAGGTAGGCAGTATTTACCTGTGTTTTCATCGGTAACGATAAATATTTTGGAGTAATGGTTGCGGGCTAAAAAATCGGTTAAACTTTGTAATGTATTATCAAAATATATATTGTAATGCTCGGATGTAATTTGCTTCATATTATTTTTATGCTGTGATTGTTAAAGGTAACTACATCGTTTTTTTTTACTTTTAGCCTTTTGCGGTAATCGGTTAGGCCATTGTATTTTACTAAGCCTTGGCTTACCACCATTTGGGCTTCACCGCCTGATGATACTACATCAGTAGCTTTTAAAAGTTGTATTAAATGTATAAATTCTCCCTCGAGTTTAAATGTTACCATGGTGCTGGTGTAAATTTACATAAATGATTTACCCTTGTATAAAATAATTATAGGCTTTATAATAAGCCATTGGTTTTAAAATAAGTTTGTACATTATCGGGTGCAGTCATCAAATAGGTGTGCATACCAAGCTGTTGGGCTGTTTTTAAATGTTGTGGACTATCATCAATAAACAGTGTTTCGCTTGGCTTTAAGTGGTTTGCTTGTAGTACATATTCAAAAATATCGGCGTTGGGTTTACGCATGCCTAGCAAATGCGAGTAATATACTTGGTTAAACAGGGATGAATTATCTTTTAAACCAAATGTTTTTTCGACGTAGTTGCTAAAGTATTTAAAATGAATTTCGTTGGTATTGCTTAGTAAAAAGGTATTGTATTTTTGTTTTATTTTGAGCAGTAACTCGTGGTTACCTTCATCAATACCTACAAAAATGGTATTCCAAGCGGTATCAATTTGCTGGTCGCTTAGTTGGGGTTTATTTGCCTTACGGCGGATGCCGTTTCTAAACGCATCAGCACTTATGTTGCCTTTTTCAAATTCATCAAACAATGGGTCATGCCCTTTGTGCGCAAAAAAATCTTCGATATTGCTTATGCCCAAGTTTATAAATGCCTGCTGAGTGCGTTGAAAATCAATGGTAAAGATAACATTACCGTAATCGAATATTATATTTTTAATATTTTCCATAATTAGTTTTCAAAAGTGGGTAAAAACTTGTAAAATTGCAACCGCAAATAAGCAATTATTGCTGCGCCTATAGCTCAGTTGGTTAGAGTAGAAGACTCATAATCTTTTGGTCCCTGGTTCGAGCCCAGGTGGGCGCACTAAATGTAAGAAAACCTCCATAGAATTTATTTTATGGAGGTTTTTTGCGTTTAAAAGTATCATTTTGTAAATGATTTAGCTGATATAAGGGGTGGGTTTACAATTGCAGATACCAATATTAAAAGAGCTCTAGATGATTTCAAAGAGGGTAGAAAAATTTATTTTACCGTGGTTGGTAGCACATCAACTGCTAATTTTTGGTGTTTGGGTGCCATTAACCAAGGGTTGCAAACCTTACGATATGAACTTAGAGGTTTTAAACCTCGAAGATCGGAGGGTTATTATTTAGTTGGAAACTAAATTTTATGCGTGAACTCTACGGACAGAGGGAACTTCGAGGTTTTAAACTCTATACAGCAGCTTTTAACTGATTGATTTGCAGATATAATTTTCCTATAAAAATTTATAGGGAAAATTGAGCCCCATTGGGCAAAATCTGAAGAGCCCTGTCACTCTGAACGATTGAAGAGTCTAAAATACGTTGATGAGAATCTTCAATCGTTCAGAGTGACAAGTGGTTTATTGTTTAATAATCTATACAGAAGATTTTAACTGTTTGATTTACAGTTGCAATTTTTCTTGTAGAAATTCGCACAAGCTGCTGTTCTAAAAATTTTATAGGGAAAATGTGGCCCTATTGGGGGGACCTCGAAGAGCGGAGAAGAATTGGAACTGCATATTAACACTAAACCACATAGTTATTTGTTATAACAAATAACTATGTACTATATTTGTGTATTAAACTTTTAATATTATGAACACTTCATTTACTTTAAGTCTATCTGAATTAGACCAAAATTTTTTAAATACTATTAAAACCATATTTAAAAAAGAAAGAGAAATAGTTATAAGCATAACAAGCATAAACGACTTTGAATTAAATAAGCCCGAAACAAATGAGAATTATATTAAACGCGTTTTAAAAGCTAAAAAAAATTTGCAAGCGGGTAAAGGCTTGGTTTTTACTGAAACTGAACTGAATAAACTATATTCTAATACTGTACAATAAAATGCGTAAAACTATTTTCGAACCCGAAGCTTTAGAAGAATTTATAAATTGGGGCATTTACGACAATAGAAAATTTAAAAAAATATTTGAATTGTTAAAAGATATTGGTAGAACGCCCTATGAGGGTATAGGTAAACCCGAAGCACTTAAAAATCAACTCTCAGGATTATGGTCTAGAAGAATAGACGAAAAACATCGTTTAGTTTACTTTATAAACAGCAATAATGATATTGAAGTACTTACCTGCAAAGGCCATTATGCAGATAAATAACACCACTCTCTCATTAAGTGAGTAAGTTAAAATGTTTTATATTTATAATTTTAATCCAAAAAATTTTATACAGCTTTGAAATTAACGCCGAAAAAGCTTAACTGTGCGATAGCGAGGTGCAAACAATTTTGTTTATTATTTAGTTGGAAACTAAATTTTATTTAACAAACCGTAGAGCCACTGCGAGAACTCTACGGACAGAGGGAACTTCGAGGTTTTAAACCTCGAAAAGCAGATTAATGCAAAGTTGCAAACTTTGCTTACCTACTATCACAAGTTACGCTATGCTAAACTTGCGATAGCTACGAAAATGCGGCCCTATTGGGGGAACCTCGAAGAGCGGAAATAATTGGGCCCTATTGGGGGAAATTCGAAGACCTGTTTTTATATTGATGCCTTCGTTTTAAGCGAAGGCAGCAATTATTTTCCATACAATTTTAAACTTTGTTTATTTAATATCACATTGACGATGAAAAAGCTTAACAATGGGATAGCTGTGTTTACATACCACGGGGAAGAGCGGATAAAACTTTTCTAAAAGTTGTAGTTTCTTTATGAATACCCGTGATTGTTTTTATTATAGTGCCGTTTTCGTAATAAACCGTACCTCCACTTTCATATTCATTATAAGTTATAAATTCGCTTGAAGTTAATGATTGAATACCAATTATTTCAGTACCCTTAGAGTCATCGTTTTTCTTGTCTATGGTCAGCAATTTATTGTCAGCTGAAATTGTATAATTACCAAATAAATAGTTTTCAATAGGGATTGTATTTGTAATAAAAGTACCATCGCTTTTAAATTCAACGCCTTTCGCACCAGAAGTATTTTCTGTTGATATTAAAACTCCAGTTTTATCATATATTTTTCTTTCAAATTTCACAACCTCCCACTTACCCACAATAGACACCTCAGAACTTGTCGCCATTGCCGTAAAACTAACAGGAGAATTATTTATAGCACTACCATCGGGTTTTTTAACGCTAACGTTTAAAGTTTGGGTAGGGTTTGTGCCTAAAGTCCAATTGGTTTCGGCAAAGCCATTGGCATCAGTCATAATGTTTTGGGTGCTAACTTGGCCGCCGTTAAGTACCGTAAAATACACGGGTACGTTGGCTTGGGGTTTGTTTAAATTATCAACCACTTTAACTTTAATGGGGTTTGCTAAGGCTTTGTTGGCTTCGCCTGTTTGTGCATCGCCAGCTACTTTTTCTATTTTAAAAGGTGTTTCGTAGCTTAATTTCGAGCTTTCGAAGGGTACGTTATAATCGGGAAGTTTATAACTTAAAATAGATGCACTTGCGCCTATGGTGGTTTTTAGCCAAACATCGGCTTTGGTATGCCAATCTAACGCTGGCGAAGCTACCGAGCCACTTAATTGTTGCATTAAACTTACCGAAGCATAAGGCCCAGCTACCCCCATAAGTTTAAAACTTATTTTGGGGGTTAAAGCCAAATTAATGCTTGCATTGGCATTGCCGGTACTGTTGTTTAAGGTAAAAGTGTTTACTGGCGTTAAACTGTTAATGTTTTCCCATTGGCTATTTAGGTATTTTATACCAAAATTAAAGGTGTTGTTGGTGGTAAAGGTTGCTTCTCTGGTAATTTTGGCACTTATTTGTGCCTCGTAATCTAAAAATAAATCTATCGACATTACTACTTTTATAGGCAATGGTAGTGGTGTAGTAGGTATCCAATAGGTAAAAGTTTTAGTATATGGCTTACGGTTTGGCAGTATAGATTTAGAACTTTTGGCCAGCATTATGGCTTGCTCGGCAGTTACGGCTGCAGTAAAGCTGCCATTTAAGGTTGCGTTTTGTGCGCTTAGCTCAAAATATTTAAAGCCCGAAAGACCATCGAATTTAAAGTCGAAAAACCAGTTGGGGTTAAAGCTTACTTGCCCGCCTTTTAAATCAATACTTAGCGCACCTGCACTGTAAATGTTTGTGCTGGGGATGGTAAAGTTAAAGCCACCGTCAATGGTTTCGCCAGCAAGCGTTTTTTTATTTAACCCTGTTTTTGTGCTTTGCTGCATACCGCTCATATTTAGGTTAAAGCTAAAGTCTCCTTCTTTAAAAACATCGGCCAGGCTGGCTTGGGTGGTTTGTAGGGTTATGGTATTGCCTATTACGGTAGCTTTGGTAACTTTTCTTAAAAAGCCTTCGCCTTGCTCGCCCACTATAATATTGCCCGCATTAAGATTGGGAGCTGCGCCTGTAAACGTAAATTTATAAACCCCGTTGGCTAGTTGGGTTGGGTTTACATCTAAGTTTAGCTTTACGGTATCAATTATTTTAACGCTGTCTTTTAATACAGGTATGTTTTGGGTTGTAGGCGGTATTTGCGGGCCTTCGTTTTTATTTTTTTTACACGAAAATAAAGCGCATTTTAGTACATGACAAAAAATAATTGATTGATTTTGAGTAAAATAAGTGCAAATAAATTATGTTAAAGCATTGATTTTCATTATATTAGAAGAATAATCTCACTCATTATTCTAATGGAGAAAACCAA
>JAAFJW010000150.1 GCA_013298995.1 Sphingobacteriales bacterium
CCCAAATAACAAATTGTTTGCACAAATAGCCAATGAAACCTACTTTTATTTTGTACACTCGTATTTTATAGAATTTAATACTAATTTTACCATCGCTAATTGTAATTATGGTAACATTTTTTCGGCAGCAATACAAAAAAATAACTTTTATGGCGTACAGTTTCATCCCGAAAAATCTGGACAAGCTGGCGAAAAACTATTACTAAACTTTGCTCATATTTAATAAAAAACTATGTATATTATACCCGCTATCGATGTTTTAAATCAAAAAGTTGTACGCCTAGTAGAGGGCGATTATAGCCAAGTTACAACATACCAAGTAGGTTTAGAAGAACAAATAGAACTATACCAAGCAAACGGAACCGAATTGGTACATATTATTGATTTGAACGGTGCAAAAGGTGACTTTAGCAACCAAAAATATCTTTTCGATATTATTAAAAAAACCGATATGAAGGTGCAATACGGTGGTGGCGTACGCAGTATTGATAAAATTAAAGAGCTTTTTGATGCAGGTATGCACCGTGTAATTGTTGGTACACAAGCCATTACAAACCCTAATTTTTTACAAGAGTTATCTACCGATTTATGCGATAAAACACATAGTTCTGATAAAATTGTGGTAGCTATTGATGTGCTAGATGAGGTAATAAAATACTCGGGTTGGATGGAAAGCTCGCCCATAAAACTGATGGATTATGTAGATAAATGCCTACAATTAGGTTTTTTTCGCTTTTTATGTACCGATATTAATAAAGATGGTAAGCTAGGTGGCGCAGGGGTTGATTTGTACAAAAAACTATTAAACCAATCGCCGTTTATAAAATTAATTGCATCGGGCGGTATAAGTTCTATGGCCGATATTGAAGAACTAAACGATTTGAAAATAGAAAGTTGTGTGGTAGGAAAAGCCATTTACGAAAACCGCATAAGCATTGCCGAAATTAAAAACTGGAATTTACAAATGCTTACTTCCCTATAAAAAAAACCTTGCTAAGTAAAAGAATTATCCCCTGTTTAGATGTTAAAGACGGCCGCACCGTAAAAGGCATCAACTTTGTTGATTTGCGAGATGCTGGCGACCCTGTTGAGCTAGCTTGGCAATACTCGCAACAAGGTGCTGATGAGTTAGTGTTTTTAGATATTACCGCCACGGTAGAAAAACGCAAAACCACTATAGAAATGTGCAAAGCCGTAGCCCGGCAAATTAATATACCCTTTACCATTGGCGGTGGCATAAGCACAGTACATGATGCCGAAGCATTGCTAAACGCTGGAGCCGATAAAATATCTATAAACTCGGCAGCGGTACGTAACCCGCAATTAATAAACGACTTAGCAGCAGCATTTGGTGTACAGTTTGTGGTATTAGCGGTTGATACCAAGCATTTGCCCGAGGGCGATTTTGTACACTTAAACGGTGGTCGTATAGCTACCCAATTACATACCCAAGAGTGGATTACCCAAGCCGAGCAACGTGGCGCAGGCGAAATTTTACTTACCTCGATGGATAAAGACGGCACCAAATCGGGTTTTGATAATGTATTGCTTACGCAGATAAACCAGCTGATTAGCGTACCCATTATTGCATCGGGTGGGGCGGGTAAAGCGCAAGATTTTGTAGATGTATTTGAAAAAAGTAAGGTAGATGCCGCTTTGGCTGCCTCGGTTTTTCATTACGGCGAAATACGGATACCCGATTTAAAAGCAATGCTTAAATTAAATGGTATTGAGGTGAGGTTGTAAAACAAAACAGTGCAAAATAAACCATATTGATTATTTGATTTTAGGATTTATGAGATGCGCTAAATTGGGCAGATAAGGTGCAAGGTAAACCTGAGTTTAAAAGCACCGACCCGAGTACCTAAACCCGACAGCAGCGGATACCTGCCTACCTGCGGTAAGCAGGCAGGCCAGCCTTGCGCCTAAGGCCTGTGTGCGTACCTGCCTGCGCAGGCCAGGTGAGCGAATGGCGGGGCTAGCCCAAGATTATGAAATACTAGCCTAGGTTTTTCAAAAAAAATATTCTTTATAATTGTTTGTGGATGGTGTTTACTCGCTTTTACTTTCGTTACTAAACAGTTTTTCTTTATCTACCACTTCTACCAGCATGGCGTTTTTTAAAGTTTTTGAGATGGCCGAGTAGGGCGCACTTATTACTTTTTGCCCTGTTTTTAAGCCCGAAAGTATCACTATATTTTCATCGTCTTGGATACCTGTTTTTACAGCTACCTGTTTTACTTTGTTGCCATCTAGTACAAATACATATTCTTTAACTTTGGTTTTGTTTTTTTCGTTTTGCTTGGTTGTAGTTTCGGCTTTGCTTTTATCGTTATCCGTTTTTTCATCTTCGCGGGTGGTAACGGATTGTATGGGTATTACCTGCCCTCGGGTTCGTTGGGTTTGTATATCAACTGTTGCCGAAAGGCCTGGTTTAAAGGCTACATTTTTTGGGGTACCTGTGTTTGGGGATGATGGTGGCAATATCCTTACTTTTACGGCAAAGTTGGTTACTTGGTCGGCAGTGGTGCCTACTACGGTTGCCGAATTGGCTATTTCGGTTACCACACCTTTAAATTTTTTATCCATAAAAGCATCTACCTCTATTAAAGCGGTATCGCCTAGGTGCAAGCGGTTAATATCATTTTCGTTTACATCTACATTTACTTCCATAGTATTTAGGTTGGCAATGCGCATAATTTCGGTACCTGTCATTTGTATGGTACCTACCACACGTTCGCCTTTTTCTACCGATAGCTTGGATACTACGCCATCTACTGGGGCATAAATATTGGTTCGGGCTAGGTTATCGCTTGCTTCTTTTACTACCGCTGCTGATTGTGCGAGGCCAAATGTGGAACCTACCAAACCTTGCTTTGCCGACTCGAGGTTGGTTTTTGCTGTTGTAAACTCGGCCTTAGCCGCATCAAACTCGGCTGCCGAAATTACCCTTTCGTTATACAGCGTTTGGTTTCGTTTAAACCTTGCCTCAATATTTTTAAAATTGGCTTCGGCTTGTATAATCTGCTGTTTGGCACTAGCTACGCTACTTTTTTGCGCATTGTACGATGCCACGGTTCGCTGATACCCCGATACCAATATATCGGGTTTTATTTTACATAGCAGTTGCCCTTTTTTAACTACATCGCCCTCGGCTACGTTAAGTTCAACAATTTCGCCCGATACCTCGGGGCTTAATTTTACCTCTACCTCGGGCTGTATTTTACCGCTGGCCGATACGGTTTCGATAATATCTTTAATTTGTACTTTACTAATGGCTACTTCTACGGTTTTCCCTTTGCCTACCCAGCCTGCTTTATTGGCAATTACCGCCATTATAACCAGTACCGTTAAACCTATTAATACATTTTTTAACATCTTGTTCATGGTGTTTTTATTTTATTGAGGATGTGAGGTTAAAGTGTGAGTGGATTGCCCAAATAAAAATCGATTACTTTGGCCCTAAAAACAAGGTCGTATTTGGCTTGTATCAAATCAAACTGTGCTTTGTTAAAATTAGCTTGTGCCACATTAAGTTCAATGGGATTTACCAAGCCTACATCGTAACGTTTTTTATTTACATTAAACACTTCGCTTGATGAGGCTAATGCGCTTTGTGTAGCTAAGTAGCGTGACTGTGCCGACCGTAAATCTAATACCGCTTGGTTAATTACTTTATTGAGATTGTTTTTGGCCAATTGCTCGGTATTTTTTGCGTTCTCGAGCCTGATTTTTGCAATAGTATATGCAGCCCTCGAACGGTAATTGTTAAACAAAGGAATAGATAAATTAAAACCTAGCGATTGGCCAAAGTTACGGTTGGTAATTTGGTCTTTAAAACTAAATGGACTGTTGCTGGTATAACCCGTATTTACGCCGCCGCCAAACGATAGCGATGGGTATAAACGGCCTTTGGCTACTTTTACACCATATTTTTGTGCTTCGGTATTATATTGCGCCAGCTTAATTTCGGGGAAAATATTAACTGCTTTATCAAAAACTTGTTTGTTTTTATACTCGGCCACCATGGGTAATTCGCTTATGGCAGGAGCCTCCACTTCAATGGCGGTTTCGCTATCCATTTCCATCAATTGTTTTAAGGTTAATAAGGCTTGGTTATACGCATTTTGTGCATTGGTAACATTTAACTGGTTGGTGGCTTGCTGGGCTTGGGCTTGCGCCACATCGGCAAGGGTATTGTTGCCTACTTTAAAGCGTTTATTAGCTACTAATAATTGGTTATCAGATAGTTGTAACTGTTGCTGACTTGCCAGTAGTAAATCTTTATTGGTTAAAATTTGTAGGTAAGTGCTTACCACGTTCAACGATAAATCGTTTTTAATTTTTTCGATACTGCTTTTATCCGATAATAATAAATACCTGTTCTGTTTAATTTGGTTAATAATGCTAAAGCCTTGAAATAAAGGGATGCTAGAGGTTAGTCTAGCGTTGGCTTGGTCGAGTGTGGCGTTTAATAATTGGCCCGTTTGCTGGTCGAAAAACAAGCCATATTGCCTATTTGCGGATGCCGAACCTTCTAGGCTAGGCAACTGTTCGAACCGTGATTGTTTAAAATTTTCGTCCGAAATAGCGGCTTGAAAAATAGCCTGTTTTATTTGCAAATTATTGGCCAAAGCTAAATCAACTGCTTGGCGCAAATTTATTTTTTGGGTTTCCTGTGCAAAAATGCTTGTACTAAAAAATAAGCCTCCTAATAAAAAAAAACATTTTTTCGACAGTAAAGTTTTGCAATTAAAATCTAAAATTGGTTTTTTAAACATTTTAATATTATGCTTGTATATTTATCATTTTATAAATAAAAGAAATGTATTTTGTTAAAACGCCTTGGTGGCTAAAAAAACTGTACCCACAACTGGTATGGAATAAAGCCCGTACTACTAAAACCATTTTTTTGACTTTTGACGACGGCCCCATACCCATTGTTACACCTTGGGTGCTAAAAACTTTAAAATCCTTTAATGCCAAAGCTACGTTTTTTTGTATTGGTGATAATATTAATAAACATCCCGCTATTTTTTTACAGCTTAAAGCCGATGGACACGCCATAGGAAACCACACCTACAATCATCTAAAAGGTTGGGCTACCGCCGATGAACTGTACATAAAAAATTTTAATAAATGCCAAAATTTAACCCAAACCTACTTATTTAGACCACCTTACGGGAGGATAAAAAGAAGCCAGATTTTTGAAATTCAAAAATCAAAAATCAAAAACGAGGAAAGTGAAAATTTAAAAGTAAAAAGTAAAAAATCAAAAATCAAAAATCAAAATACTAAAAACGATAAATCACAAATCGCAAATCCACAATCACAAATCAGAAATCCGCAATCAGAAATCCACAATCCGCAATCACAAATCATCATGTGGGATGTATTAAGTGGGGATTTTGATACCGCACTTTCGCCACAAAAATGTTTAAAAAATGTTTTAAAACATACCCAAAATGGGAGTATTATCGTTTTTCATGATAGCTTAAAAGCTTGGGATAGGTTACAATATGTATTGCCTAAGGCACTGGACTATTGGAAAAAACAGGGATTTAGTTTTGAGGGGTTAGGCTAAAATAGGCGGTTATCTAAAAATTAAAAATCAAAAAAAAATCTAACGTTTATCTGAGGTACGTCCGAAGCTATTTGTATTCAAAAATCTTATTTATGCAAGGCTGTAATGAATTAACTGAAGCAATTGTAGCTAAATAAGCCTGTATAAATGCTTAATTTTAAATCACAACTAAAAAAAAAAAATTTTTTATTTATTTAAACCAA
>JAAFJW010000151.1 GCA_013298995.1 Sphingobacteriales bacterium
TACTATTTCGTCTGATACTAAAATTGTTTCAAAAATTCTTGAAATCCATATTTTTCCACAGATTTTACAATTTGCAGAAGAAAACGGATACAACATTATCTTGACAGAGCATCAAAACTATTATCCCGACCTTACTTTTATTCATAAAAAAAATAAAGAGGTGAAATTTGCAGTTGATCTTAAAACAACTTACCGAAAGAAGAATGGAATTTCGAGTTTTACCCTTGGAAGTCATGGCAGTTATTTTAAAGAAAGAGATAAAAAGAAAAATATTCAGTTTCCTTACAACCAATATTTAGCGCATTTTTGTTTGGGTGTAATTTATACACGAACAGATTTGGCAGATGATGTTTCCGAAACGGAAATTTATCAAGTTCAAGAACTTGAGGAAGACTACGAAACTCCAAACCAAAAAGTAGGCAACAGAAAAGTTACAACTGTAGCTAATTTAAAATCTATCACTTCGGTAATTAAAGATTTTGACTTTTTTGTTGCCGAAAAATGGAAAATTGCTAGCGATAAACAAGGTTCTGGAAATACTGCTAATATTGGCTCAACTTTGAGTATAGACGATTTGAGAAACGAGAACGGAATTTTTAGCCAACTAGGAGAAGAATGGTTTGACGAATATTGGATAAACTATGGTTCTGCCACAATGGTAAAAGACGGCAAACCAACAAAAATTACAACACTTAAAGACTTTTTAGAATTTAAAGGAAGAACAGATTTATTAAAAAAAATTGTATTGCGAACAACCTTTAAGAAAGATACAAAATGAGAGTAATTGTTCCGCCCATAAAAAGTCAAGGTATTAAAACCAAACTCGTTCCTTGGATTGTGGAACTTGCCCCAAAAGTTGAAGGCTATTGGATAGAACCATTTCTTGGAACAGGTGTGGTTGCATTTAATTCGGGTTATAAAAAAGCCATATTAAACGACACAAACCCACATATCATTAACTTCTACAAAGGCATTCAGCAAAAAAAAATTACAGCACCTTTGATGAAACACTATCTTGAACAAGAAGGAGCGATTTTAAGTGCAGCCGACAATAGTGGGTATGAACACTATTTAAAGGTACGTTCCCGTTTCAATGCAGGAGAATTTTCACCTTACGATTTTATTTTCCTTTCGAGAGCAGGATTTAATGGAATGATGCGATTTAATAGTAAAGGACATTGGAATATTCCCTTCTGCAAAAAACCAGACCGTTTTGCACAAGCATACGTTACTAAAATCACAAATCAAGTAGCAGCAGTTTCACAAATTATTCAAGCAGAACCTAATTGGGCTTTTCATAATAAATCATTTGCCGACATCATTCCAATGGCAACTGAAAACGATATTATTTATTGCGACCCACCTTATTACGGAAGACACGTTGATTATTTTAATGGTTGGACAGAACAAGACGAAGAACTTTTATTCAATTTGTTGAGTGAAACCAAAGCAAAATTTATTCTTTCAACTTGGCATCATAACGATTGGCGAAAAAATGATATGATTGAGAAGTATTGGAATAAATTTAATGTAGTTACAAAAGATCATTTTTATCATAATGGAGGAAGTATTGAAAACAGACGAACAGTTGTAGAAGCATTGGTTTGCAATTTCGATACAGGCAACTTTGCAGAACATAATCACGGACTGGAAATAAAACGACAAGACGAACAATTAGAAATGGTTTGGGCTTAAAACGAAGGCATCAATCGCCGTGTAAGGTTAAAGGAAGTCTTCGCTCCAAGCGAAGGCTTCCTAGCAGCTTCGCTACCGTAATGCTTGCCCCACGCAACACCATTTTTTTACAAAACATTAACTATAAATGTTTAACATTGTATTTATTGGCGTGTAAAAAGCCCCAATTTTTATCCATTAAAGCATCTTACCAAAATCCGCAAACATTAACGACTCAAAGGTTTTTTTTGAATTTTAATTTTTACTTTTGAATTTTATAAAAATATGCTCATACGCCCTCGCCGTTTAAGAAACAGTCCAATTATCAGAGAAATGGTAGCCGAAACCCGCTTATCGCTAGATATGTTGGTGTACCCTTATTTTGTAGTGGCTGGAGAAAACATAAAAAACCCAATAGCTGCAATGCCTGGCATTCACCATTTTTCGGTTGATGCGCTCATTATCGATGTGGCCAAGGGTTTAAAAATAGGCATCAATAAAATTTTACTTTTTGGCGTAGGCGAGCAAAAAACCGAAGATGCCAGTAGCAGCTACAGCCCGCAATCTATAGTTGCCCATGCCGTAATGGCTTTAAAAGCCGAGTTTGGTAAGCAAATTTTTATAATTACCGATGTATGCACCTGCGCCTACACCACCCACGGCCAATGCGGCATTTTAAATAATTTTGACGATGTTGATAACGATAAAACCCTAGAAGTACTGGCAAAAATGGCTTTAAGCCATGCCAAAGCAGGTGCCGATATGGTAGCCCCATCGGATATGATGGACGGTAGAATCCTAAAAATTAGGAACACATTAGACCAAAACCAATTTGAAAATATCGGGATAATGAGTTATAGCATAAAATTTGCCTCGGCTTACTATGGCCCATTTAGAGATGCTGCCGATAGTTGCCCAGGCACTAAAGACCGTAAAACCTACCAAATGGATTTTAGAAACCCGCTAGAAACCCTACGAGAAGCCCAACTCGACGAGCAAGAAGGTGCCGATATTTTAATGGTAAAACCTGCTTTAGCTTATTTAGATATTATAAAATCATTACGCCAAAACACAAATCTACCCGTGGCTTGCTACAACGTATCGGGCGAATACGCCATGGTAAAAGTAGCCGCTGGGGCGGGATTGATAGACGAAAAAAGCGTAGTTTTAGAAAACATGTACGCCTTTGCCCGAGCAGGTGCCAATATTATTATTACCTACCACGCCCACAATGTGGCTGGCTGGTTGTAAACAAAAAAGCAAAAGACATAAAAAAACGCTTGCTTTTTACTATAAATTTTAGCAAATTAGCGGCTTCAAAAATCATTAAAATCAATACCCTATGTTCGATTCGATAAAAAAAATATTAACCCCCAAAGAAAACGAAACACCTTTAAGTTACGGCCAAAAAGCCGATATTGTACGTGATAACTCGGCCGAGTTATACGAAAAAGCAAAACAATATTTTCCGGGTGGCGTAAACTCCCCGGTAAGGGCATTCAAATCGGTTTACGGTACGCCTTTATTTATACAAAAAGGCGATGGTTGCCGTATTTGGGATGCCGATGGTAACGAGTTTATAGATTTTTGCGCATCGTGGGGGCCATTAATTTTGGGGCATAACAACGCCAAAGTGCGAGAAAAAGTAATCGAAGTGATGCAAAACGGAATGAGTTTTGGCGCACCCACAGCATTAGAAAATCAGCTGGCCGAGCTGATATTAAAAAACAATAAATACATCGAAAAAATACGTTTCACCAGCTCCGGAACCGAAGCCGTAATGTCGGCCATTAGGCTAGCCCGTGGCGTAACCAAGCGAGATAAGATTATAAAATTTGAAGGCTGTTACCACGGCCATTTAGATGCCTTGCTAGTAAAAGCAGGCTCGGGTTTGGTAACCTTTGGCGAAACCTCATCGGCAGGCATACCCAAAGCCGTAGCCGATGAAACCATTGTGGTAACACTAAACGATAAAGAAGCCTTGCTTGCAGCCTTTGCTCAATTTGAAGGGCAAATTGCAGCCATTATTATTGAACCTGTGCCTGCTAATAACGGTTTAATACTACAAGAAAAAGAGTTTTTAGCCTTTGTACGCCAGCTTTGTACCCAGCATAATTGTTTATTAATTTTTGATGAAGTAATATCGGGCTTTAGAATCGGATTTGAAGGTGCAGCGGGTTATTACAATATTAAACCCGATATTATTACCTACGGAAAAATAATTGGTGGCGGCCTGCCTGTGGGTGCTTATGGTGCTTCGGCGGCTATAATGGCTAATGTATCGCCTGAGGGTGCGGTTTACCAAGCGGGCACCTTATCGGGAAACCCCGTAGCCATGGCCGCAGGCATTGCCCAGCTTACCGAATTGCTAAAATTTGGTTTTTATAAAGATTTAAACAAAAAAACTTTCGAGTTTGCCGAATCTATCGAACGTTATGCAGTGGCCAAAAACTATAAATTAAAAGTGTTTACCATTGGCTCTATTTTTTGGATTGCTTTTACAGATAAAGATGCCATTAGCGCTTCCGCAGATATTTTACCCCAAAGTATGGATAAATTTAAGCTCATGCACCGCGAGTTATTAAACCGTGGTATCTATTTTGGGCCATCGGGCTACGAAGTAGCATTTATATCGGCAGCGCATACCAAAGTTGATTTAGAAAAAGCAAAGCGAGCGATATTTGAAAGCCTAGATTTAGTGTTTAGAAAATAGTTTTTGAATGGGGATTTTACCATTGAGCATACTAACCTAAGCTACGACAATTAAACTATAGTATAAATTGCTGTAAATCAATATTATTTGCAATTTTAGAGCGTTAACTATGGTAGCGGCCTGCCAGCGCAGGCAGGCATCCTTTTTTTTATTAGCCCACCAAAGGGGGGATTTAACGTTAGTTCCCCCTTTGGTGGGTTAGGGAAAAAGATACAGCCCTTCCTTTGTCAGGGTAAACTCCAAGCGTGTTTAAACGCCCAAATCATCATCACAAAATAATTAACAATGTTTTATTAATCGAACTCGGGCATATACCAAATACCGAAGCGTAAAATCGTAGGGTTTGCAACCCGTAATTAATTTATGGCTAATTTTTAGTTTACGAGCCACAATTTTAATATAAGTATCTTCCACCCGATAAACTAAGCGATGTTCGTCATTTATACGGCGACTCTAATAACCTTTAAAATCATGTTTTAGCATTTCGGGTTTAGCTGTGCCACCAAAAGGTGTACGGGCAGATTCGATAATAAGATTATTGAATTTGTTGTAAATAGCTTTATTATCACTAAGAAAAGATGAATATGTGCTATAATATTTCAAGTTTGTAAAACTTCTCGAAACACCAAATCATAAACAAATTTAGCTAAAATAATGAGGTAATGTAAACCACACCTCGGCGGCTAAAGTTTTTTTACACCCAGCACAAAAAATAAAAATCACACATCAGCAATCACACATCTATCCCAAAAACCACCTCGGCCAAACCCATTTCATCGGGCGATGCAGGCAGCAAATAAGGCACATTCATCTCATCAAATTTATTGCCTGTTGCTTTGCCTATGGCTACAATTTTTTGACCAGGCTCCAGCAGGTTATCAGCAAAATAGGCCTCAACGTTCGATGGGCTGGTAAACACCAATACATCGGCAAATGTGGGAGCCAAATCGTCTTCTAAAATAGTTTCGTAAACGATAAGGTCTGTTATTTTGGTTTCGGCCGATAGCCCTTTTTGTATGCTACGTAACGATTCTTTGGCCGATGGAAATAAAATTGATTTCCCGTTGGCTATTTTGGCAAAATCTTGGGCAATATCGGCGGTATCGTTGCTTTCGCCTACAAAGGCTACGGTTTTTCCTAGTTGTTTTAAGGCTTCTTCGCTACCTCGGCCTATAACGCCAAATTGTATGTCTTTAGGTAAGATGGGGGACAAAGCAAAAAAATATTCGATGCCATTTTTACTGCTAAAAAATATCCAATCAAGGTTTCTAAAAATGTACGAATCAAGCTTGTGTATGGTAGGCACAGTACGTATTAGCGACCTTGCCTCTAA
>JAAFJW010000152.1 GCA_013298995.1 Sphingobacteriales bacterium
GATGCCAAAGGCGATTTTAGTTCGTGGGTAACACTCAATAAAAAATTTTTTTGCTGGGCGTTTATTTTTTTTTTCTTTGTTGATGGCTCGGTGTAATTTATACGCACCAAAAGCCATTAACGATATAAAAACAAAGCCTTCGCTTACCACCATGCCTGTACGCATGGGCTCTAGGTGTACCATTATAGTTGCCCACCACAGTAATTGCGCTATTACATAGCAAACCAAGATATAAAATATGGTAAGTGGTTTCATATTGTTTTTTATTGGGATGTAAAACTAGCAATTTTCAATAAAAGTTTCAGTTACGCTGGAGCGGTTAAAGCAATATAAAAAGTTAAGCACAAGCATTTATAAAAAATTGTACAAAAAAACCTTGATAGCTTTTTAAAGCTACCAAGGTTTTTTACAAAAATTACACTTTGGTTGCGTTTATCAACACAAATAAAAAAGAGGCCTATTATTTTGCAGCTTCGGCTTCGGCAGCTTTTTTATGGTCGGCCAAAAACTGTGCTAAACCGCTATCGGTTAAAGGGTGTTTTAATAAACCTAATATGGATGATAATGGGCCTGTCATTACATCGGCACCTATTTTGGCACATTCCACAATGTGTACGCTATTGCGGATAGATGCTGCAAGAATTTGGGTTTCGTAACCGTAGTTATCAAATATTAAGCGTATATCTTCTATCAAACCAAAGCTATCGGCACCTATATCATCTAACCTACCCAAAAACGGAGATACATAACTTGCACCAGCTTTGGCAGCCAATAATGCTTGGCCAGCTGTAAAAATCAAGGTACAATTGGTACGAATACCTTTATCACTAAAGTATTTAAGGGCTTTAATACCATCTTTAATCATAGGTATTTTTACCACAATTTTATTATCCAATGCGGCTAAAGCGTTTCCTTCGGCTATCATACCTTCGTAATCGGTAGCAATAACTTCGGCACTTACATTATCATCAACAATAGCACATATTGCTTTGTAATGTGCTATTACATTTGCTTGGCCACTAATACCTTCTTTGGCCATAAGCGATGGGTTGGTGGTTACGCCATCTAATACGCCTAGGGCTTGGGCTTCTTTTATTTGTTCGAGGTTGGCGGTATCAATAAAAAATTTCATTTTGTTGGGATGTTTACGTGAGTTATTTTATAAAATTATTTTTTGTGAGATTGTATTAGGATACTGAAATGAGTTGTGGTAAAATAATATAAATTTAACCAGTTAAATAGGTTTTAAAACTCAATTAAAAAAAATGGGCTAGCACTTTCTATCGCACCGCTACAACTTCTTACCCTTGCTGTGTTCCCACCCTGGGGGAGTTCAGAAGGAGCTGGTCGTAGAAGACTAACCCAGCGCAAAAGTAATATTTTTTAAACCTTTCTTAAATTTATTGGCCTATTATTTATAATTAATCTGATAATGAAGTATATAAATTTATTTTTTCTTCTTTTTAACAGGTTCTTCGTTTGCTTCTTTCATTAATGCCCGCCAATCGTGTGGGTTATCTTCGGATATGGCTAGGGTTTCTTCGTATTCGGTGTGTTGCAGTACCATGGTTTTTATAGGTTTGGTAAGATAGGTTTCTATTTCGGCAAGCATCGGTTTTTCTTCATCGCTACAAAACGAAATGGCCAAGCCCCTTTGGTTTCCTCTGCCTGTACGGCCTACACGGTGAACGTAATTTTCGGCAACATCGGGCAAATCGTAATTTACCACATACGCTACGCCTTTTACATCTATCCCTCGGCTGCTTACATCGGTAGCAATCAAAACTTTTGTTTTACCTTCTTTAAATGCTTCTAAAACTTCAAATCGTTGCGCTTGTTCTACATCCCCGTGAAGGGTTGCAGTAACAATACCTACCCGTTCCATGGCTTTAAAAACCCGCTCGGCCCGTACTTTGGTGCGTACAAAAACCAGTATTTTTTTATCCGAATGTTCGTTAATTACCCGTTCTAAAAAAAAGCGTTTATCGTCCATGGCTACAAAAACAACGGCATGGTCCACGTTTTTTGATACTGGGTCTTTGGGCGATAGCTGTATGCGTACAGGCTTGCTTACTAGGGCGTAGGCCAAATCTTTTATGGTTTCGTTTATCGTTGCCGAAAAAAACATGGTTTGCCTTTGTTTGGGCAAAAATTTTAATAGCTTTTGTATATCACCATAAAATCCTTTATCAAGTATATGGTCGGCTTCATCAAGCACCAAAAAGTTTATTTTTTTGAGATTTAAGTGCCCTTTGTGTACCAAATCGGCCACACGGCCGGGGGTGGCTACCAGTACATCTACGCCTTGTTGTAGTTTTTGTATTTGCGGTTCGATTTCAACTCCTCCAATAATTGCCAAGGTTTCTATGGCCGAGTATTGGGCAAGTTCATCAAAAACATTTTTTATTTGCAAAGCCAGTTCGCGGGTGGGTACCATAATTAAGGCACTTACGTTTTGCTCGGCCTGGCGGTAGCGCTGGTTTTGCAGCATGCTTATTATAGGTATGGCAAAGGCGGCGGTTTTGCCTGTACCCGTTTGCGCTATGGCCAATATATCTTGCCCCGATAATATTTGTGGGATAGATTTAAACTGTATATCGGTAGGTTTTAAAAATCCAAGCTCGCTTAAACTGCGTTTTAGTTCGGGGGTGATATGGTATTTATCAAATTTCATTGTTTTATTAAGCCAGTATCAGCTGTTTGTTTTTTTTGTAAAGGTAAAACAATTATTAAGTGCAAATTAGGTTATTAGAACCAATTTTTTTGTTTAGCAGGTTTTGCGTGAGGGATAGCAATGGAAATCAATTTTGCTAATCGTATATTGTGTTGCGTAACAATATTTTGCAAAATTATTGGAATGAATAGCCCGACCCGAGCGGGGGATTTTAAGTGCGCAAGCCAAGGGACACGCCCTAATTTTTATAATAATATTGGTTCGGTTTATAGCCTAATATTGGCTTATTTATACTCCTTCTAAATACATGCAATTGACAAACGATTGACATTATTAAACCCCAGTAAATATACTTTTGCCTAATAGATAAAACAATTACTTGAGGTACTTAAAGGTTATAGCTTTTACGCATAAACAAATTGATTTAAAACAATTGGGTTGCCTTGTTTTGAACGAAGCTACGTTGGACGATAAACTGCGCTTTATAAAGCAAAAGTACAATATACCCGAGTTGTTTTACCTTGCCACTTGTAACCGTGTAGAATTTGTATTTACGGCCGAGCAAGAGTTGGATAAAAAGTTTGTGAAGTGTTTTTTAAATAGTTTACACGATAATTACCTTAGCAACCAGCAAATAGAGCTTTTAGTGGCCGATTGTTGTGTTTACGAAAAAGAAGAGGCTTTAAATTATTTGATGCGGGTGGCAAGTTCGCTCGAAAGCCTAGTGGTGGGCGAAAAAGAAATATTAGCCCAAGTACGCAAAGCCTACGAAGCCTGTAGGGTAAAAAAACTAACGGGCGATTACCTGCGCCTTATTATGGAACGGGTGGTAAAAACAGCCAAAGAGGTTTATACCTACACCAATATTGCTAAAAACCCTATTTCGGTAGTATCATTGGCTTACCGCAAAATACGAGATTTAAAAATGGCAGCCCACTCTCGCATATTAATTATTGGTGCTGGCGAAACCAACCAAAATATTGCCAAGTACCTTAAAAAACATAAATACACCAATTTTTCGGTATTTAACCGCACCCTAGGCAAGGCGCAAAACTTAGCGAGCGAGCTAGGCGGAAACGCTTATGACTTACAAACCCTACAAAATTTTGATACCGGTTTCGATGTGATAATTACCTGTACAGGTGCTACCGAACCTATTTTAACCCCCGAAATATACACCCAATTACTCCAAGGCGAAACCAACCAAAAAGTAATTGTGGACTTGGCTATACCAAACGATACCGCCCCCGAAATACTTACAAAACATAAAGTAAATTTTATTGAAATTGCAGATTTAAAAGATATTGCCGAAAAAAATATTCAGGAACGTTACCAAGAATTAATTAATGGCGAAGCAATTATCGAAAAAAATATAAAAGAATTTAGGCCTGTATTAAAACAACGGCGCATAGAAATAGCGATGAAAGAAGTGCCCCAAAAAATTAAAGAAATTAAACACAGGGCTTTAAACACCGTATTTGCCGATGATATAAACCTGATGGACGATAATGCGAAACTAGTTTTAGAAAAAGTGATGCACTATGTGGAAAAAAAATACATCAGCATACCTATGTTAATGGCCAAAGATATTTTGGTAAATAATGATTGATATAAAAATAATTAATAAATTGATTATTAATAAATAAGATTTAATTTTATTATTAGGGCGTTTAAACACGCTGTACGCTGTATCTTTTTTTATTTGTTTATCCCCCCGACCCCCGAAGGGGGAGATTCGGCGTAAAAAAAGGATGCCGCTACCATCGTTAACGCTCTAAACTTGGTTAATAAAACTTAATAATGGTGTTTTAATCACCATTCATAAAAAACCTATTAACCTAGAATATTAATAGTTCATTTGTAGTTTCTTTGAAGTAAAATATATACAGTGGATAAAAAAATTATTATAGGCACCCGTGGCAGCGAACTGGCTTTGTGGCAAGCCAACTTTGTAAAAGATAAATTGGCCGAAATTAACATCGAAGCCGAACTAAAAATTATTAAAACACAAGGCGATAGTATTTTAAACCTACGTTTAGATAAGCTAGAAGGCAAAGGGTTTTTTACTCAAGAACTAGAAGAGCAATTACTATCGGGCCAGATTGATTTGGCGGTACACTCGCACAAAGATTTACCTACCCAAAACCCCCAAGGTTTAATAATAGCAGCAGTATCGGAGCGTGAAGACGCCTCGGAATTGATTTTGATTTTAAAAGATTGCGTTGACACATCAAAAAAACTAAGTCTAAAACATAATGCCGTAGTTGGCACATCATCAAACCGTAGGCAAGCGCAACTGCTATCGGTACGGCCCGATTTAGAAATAGAAAACCTACGTGGCAACGTACCCACACGCATACAAAAACTACGCGACGAGGATTACGATGCCATTGTAATTGCCCGAGCTGGCGTAACCCGTTTAGGATTAGACCTATCCGAGTTTCACCACGAAATTATAGAACCCAATGCCGAAATGGTACCATCGCCCGCACAAGGCGTATTGGCCATACAAATTAAGGAGGATAACATAGCCTTATTTAATATTTTACAACATATTAACGATGCGGCTGTGGCCGAAGTTATTGCCGTGGAACGCAAGGTGCTTAACCTTTTTGACGGTGGTTGCCACGCTCCACTAGGCTGCTACTGCCAAAAAAACGAAGGTATTTTTGAAGTATGGACAAGCAAAGCCAACGAAGCCAACGAGTTTCCCGATAGGTTGTACCTTGAAGCAAATACTACCGAAGGCTTGGCCGAAAAAATTGTGGCTAAGTTTGATATTGCAAAGCGTAAATTCCCGAAAAAAGTTTTTATATCGCGGGAGCTAAACGAGAATAGTTATTTTGCTAAATCATTGGCTAAAAACAATATAGATTTAGAGGCAAGGTCGCTAATACGTACTGTGCCTACCATACACAAGCTTGATTCGTACATTTTTAGAAACCTTGATTGGATATTTTTTAGCAGTAAAAATGGCATCGAATATTTTTTTGCTTTGTCCC
>JAAFJW010000153.1 GCA_013298995.1 Sphingobacteriales bacterium
TATACAATTTGAGCATTATGGCGATATTTTATACAAATTAGGCGATGTAAACAAAGCACTTATAAACTGGCAAAAAGCGATAGACTATGGCGAGAAAAGCCTCCTACTAAAAAGAAAAATAAATGAAAAAAAATATTTGGATTAAGGCTTTATGCGTTTTGCTATTGCTTGCCACTTCGGCCTGTAAAACCAAAAAAATTATTGCTAGCTTACCCAATACGGCCAATAGCCCCGAAAAAAAATCGGTAATGGCACAATTAATAGATGCCGATTTAAACTTTTATACATACAGCACCAAAGCAAAAACAAACATTAAAGTTGATGAAAATAATTATGATATTACCCTAAACATTCGCATCAAACGAAACGATACAATATGGGTTTCGGCATCTTACTTTGGTATTGAGGTGGGGCGGGTATTAATTACACCCGATAGTATCAAGATGCTAAACCGGCCACAATCCCAATACCTAGCAAAACCATTTAGCTATTTAAGCAAATACGCCAATGCAGAGGTAGATTTTGCGGCATTGCAATGCATATTTACAGGCAATACAATGGCTTTTTGCTACGGTAAAGAAGCGAGTATTGGTAAAGATAGTAGCGGTTATATTATTAAAGGTTCTAATTTGGATTTAAGCTACCAAGTAAAATTTAATAACCTTACCAAAATAGTAGAAACAATGCTAAGCGATAGCAAACTAGGCCAGCAACTGCAGATAAACTACGCCAATTTTATACCTAGCAACAATACCAATATCCCCACACAGGTTATGCTTACAACCAAGGCAAACCAAAAAACCATTACGGCCAGTATGCTATACAGTACACCTCAATTAGATAAAAAACTGGATTTCCCTTTTACAATTCCCAAAAGGTTTAGTGCAGTAGAGTAAAAAAATTAATAAATTGCCCCCAAATGAAAATTAGCCACCTCTTTGTTTTTTCTTTCTGTTTTTTGTGTATCAATACCCAGCTATGGGCGCAAAATAGGGCCGAACTCGAGCGTAAAAAAGCCCAACTTAATAAAGATATTGAACTAATAAACAATACTTTAAAGCAAACATCGACCGATAAACGGGTAACCCTAAAACAGCTAAATGCTTTGCGGGCGCAAATACGCCTGCGAGAAGAAAAAATTACTACTATAAACTCCGAAGTAAGGCTTTTAAGCGGCGAAATTAACGAAAACGTAAATAACGTACGTAGCTTAAACTCGCAATTGGAGCAGCTAAAAAAAGACTATTCGGCCATGATTTTATTTGCACAAAAAAACCAAAGTGCGTATAGTAAATTGATGTATGTATTTGCTGCCGATAACTTTAACCAAGCCTATATGCGCATGAAATATTTAAACCAGTTTGGCAAGTACCGCATGAAACAAGCTGGCTATATAGAAACCACACAGGATAAAGTAAAAGTTAAAATAAAAGAACTAAATCAAAATAAACGCCAAAAAGACAACCTCCTTACCGACCAAGTAAAAGAGAAAAAAACCTTAGGAAACGAAAAAAATAACCAAGAAAAAGTAGTAGAAACACTTACATCGCAAGAGAAAAAGCTAAAAAAAGATTTAGCCCAAAAACAACGCGATGCCCAAAAACTAGACCGAGCCATTAGGCAAGCCATCGAAAAAGAAATTGCCTTAGCCCGCCGAAAAGCCGAAGACGAAGCCCGAGCGGCGGCATCCAAAGCAAAAGCCGAAGGGAAAGAAACACCCGTAGCAAAAAACAAAAATACTTCTATATTAGCTTCTACACCCGAATCGGCCAAGCTATCGGCCGATTTTGTAAGCAACCGAGGCCGCTTGCCTTGGCCTGTGGCCAATGGTGTAATTACCGAAGGCTATGGCACCCAAAAAATAGGCGGTGTAACCAAAGATAGCAAAGGCTGGACTATACGTACAAATCAGGGCGCAACAGCCCGCTCGGTGTTTGATGGTACAGTATCCAAAATTTTAGAAATATCGGGAAGTAACATTATTATTATACGCCATGGCGAGTTTTTTACGGTTTATAAAAACCTATCGGCGGTAAGTGTAAGTGTAGGCCAAAAAGTAGGTACCAAGCAACCCCTAGGTACTGTGGCTACAACCGAGGGCTCGGCCGATTTAGATTTTCAGCTTTGGAAAGGCATGGCCGACCAAAACCCAGCCGCTTGGCTGGCCAATTAAATAGTTTCCATTTTAATTTAGCACCTTTGTACAACAAAAAAACATGGGAACTGATATCAACATACGTAACAAAAAAGCCACCTTCGAATACCAAATTTTAGATACATATACCGCAGGGTTAAAACTATTGGGTACCGAAATAAAATCAATACGGCAGGGGAAAGCCAATATTGGCGATTCGTTTTGCAGTTTTATAAACGGCGAATTGTATGTGCGTAATATGGATATTTCCGAATATTCGCATGGCTCGTTTTATAACCATGCCGCCAAGCGTGACCGTAAATTGCTATTAAACAAAAAAGAACTCAAGAAATTATTGGTTAAAGGCGAAGATAAAGGTTTAACCATTGTGCCGTTGCGTATTTTTATAAACGAAAGAGGGTTTGCCAAAATGGATATTGCCCTTGCACAGGGTAAAAAAATGTACGATAAACGCGAAACTTTAAAAGACCGTGATGTAAAACGCGAAATGGATAAAGCCATGAAGCGATAAATTATTAGGCACCTGAGTTACGATGATTAAACAATAGTATATTTTGCTGTAAATAAATGTTGTTTAGGGTTTTAAAGCATTAACAACGATAGCGTTTCCTGCCTGCGCAGGCAGGAAACGCCCAAATCATTATTAAAACGATAAAAAAAAATGCGTTAATAATCGAGGTTAGGTGTAAAGTTTTGCAACGTTAATAATGCCAATCACCTCCTGTTTTTTACGTTTTTTGTTTTTTCTTTTTGGCGGCAGGGAAAAGTACATTATTAAGTATAAGCCTATAGCCTGGCGAATTGGGGTACAGGTTAAGGTCGGTAGGTGGGTCGCCTACCATGTGTTGGTAATCTTCGGGGTCGTGGCCACCGTAGAAAGTCCATTGCCCTTGGCCAAAGTTACCGTGTATGTAACGGGCTTCATTAGCGGCTTTTAACTGCCCCATTACCAATACATCGGGTTTTATCAAGGCGTTTTTATAGGCGGTTGTTTGCCCCATAAAACCTTTAATTACCTTTTCGTGGTTTTGGGTAAGCATAGCTGGCACCACATCCCACTTGGCCGAAAAATCAAAAAGCATAAAAAAATCTTGTGTACGGTCTAGCGCCCTTTGGTTGGTATTATCAATATCCGAAAACTCGTAATTGTAAGGGTTGGCATCTAATTTAAAGTTTTGAAATGCAAAAGTTTTACTAAAATCAAGTTTGCTTTGCGCCCCCGCATCAACACCATCCCCATCAAAAATATTTTCACAAATATCAATACCATCAGCCGCTAAGGCAATATCGTAACTATCAGTTCCCGAGCACATAGCAAATAAAAAACCGCCTGCCCCACAAAAATTTTTAATGCTTTTGGCCACCGATAGCTTCATTTGCGATACTTTGCTAAAACCCATTTTATGTGCCGTAGCTTCTTGTAGTTTTACATCATCTTGGTACCAAGTGGCTTGGTGGTAATTGGCCCAAAACCGGCCATATTGCCCCGTAAAATCTTCGTGGTGTAGGTGTAACCAATCGTAAGTAAGCAGTTTTCCTTTCAATACATCTTCATCATATACCACATCGTAAGGTATTTCGGCATAGGTAAGTACCATGGTAACGGCATCATCCCAAGGGAGTTTGTTTTTGGGCGAGTAAACGGCAATTTTGGGTGCTTTTTCAAGTTTTACAATATCTTGATTTACCTCGGCTTGGGTAATTTCGGTTAAAATAGCGTTTACTTTGGCATCGGCAATTACCTCGTAGCTTACACCTCTAATTTTTAGTTCGCTCTCTATACTTGGGTTATATTTTATCAAAAAACTACCTCCACGGTAGTTTAAAAGCCAATCAACCTCCACATTGTTTTTTAAGCAAAAAAATGCTATACCGTACGCTTTAAGGTGGTTTTTTTGGTCTTCATCCATATTTATAAGTAGGGAAGAGGCGTAACCATGCGTGATAAAAAACAAGCCACAAAGGCTTAGTAAAAAAGTTTTCATTTGCTAAATCTAACTATAAAGATGAGAAACGCTTAATACCCTACAAAATTTTATTAATTTCGCATTCCAAAATAAATTTTAAACAATGAGTAAAGCAATAATAAAAACAGAAAAAGGCGATTTTAAAATAGAATTTTACGATAACGATGCGCCCAAAACTGTTGCGAATTTTAAAAAACTAGCCAGCGAAGGTTTTTATAATGGTTTAACATTTCACCGTGTATTAAACGATTTTGTAATACAAGGTGGTTGTCCGTTTTCACGGGATGCTAGTACAGCACACAAAGCTGGTGCAGGCGGCCCAGGTTACCATATTGATTGTGAGCTTAATGGCGAAAACCAATACCACGACCGTGGCGTACTATCTATGGCACATGCAGGTAGAAACACAGGAGGATCGCAATTTTTTATTTGCCATAGTCGTAATAATACCGCACACCTAGACCGTAACCATACTTGCTTTGGTAAAGTGATAGAAAACGTAGCGTTGGTAGATGAGATACGCCAAGGCGATAGAATAACAAGTATCGACTTAATTGAAGATTAGCCATTAAAATAATTTAAAAGGATGAATTTAGCAGGATTAGTATCTGTTTCGGGCCGGCCAGGCTTGTATAAAATGATAGCTCAAAATAAAACAGGCTATATATTAGAAACCCTTGATGAGCAAAAAGCCAAGCTGATTGTAAACTTATCGACCTCAAAACTGGCATCGCTTAGCGATATTACGGTTTATGGTAATGATGAGGATTTAAAATTGATAGCTATTTTTACAGCCATTAAAAATTATGATGGCGAAGTACCCGATGCAAAAGCCGATGGCAAAATATTGAAAGATTTTTTTGCCCAAGTAGCCCCCAACTATGATGAGGATAAGGTATATGCATCGGATATGAAAAAGATTTTAAATTGGTTTCATATTATAAAACTATTGCCCTTATTTACCGAAGAAGCCATTGTAGCCCCTATCGAAGATGCCGAAGAAGCAACAGATAAAAAAGAGGTTAAAGAAATAAAGGTAGAAAAACCTAAGGTAACCAAACCTAAAAATAATGCAACAGTAGCAAAATCTAAACCTGCTGGTGCTATTAAAAAAACATCGGGTAAGAACCCATAAAAGCCTATTTTATATAAAAATCGGGCTTCGAGCCTCGGGCATTGTAAAACCCATAAAACTCTTTTTTTGCTGGTTTATTTTCGGCAATAATAAATCAGCAAAAAAATTAAAGTAAGCGCAATACCTATTATCCAAAACAGTTTATTTTCGTTGCCATTATTGCCGCCTTTAAAGCGGTAATGGCGTTGGTAACCAAATAAATCCATAAATTTTTTATTTTAAAACCCAAGTATCGTATATTTTTTTGTGTTTGGA
>JAAFJW010000154.1 GCA_013298995.1 Sphingobacteriales bacterium
TGAATATCTTGCCGATGTGAAAAAAGTGAAAATCAATGATGATTGGATACTTGAACCAATCATCAAAGAGCAGCAAAAACTACTGCAAAGTATTGGATTATCTATTCCGTAAAAATAAAGTTACAGATTAACACAACATGAACACACTTTTTGGCTTAATACACCTTTTTTTTACCAATATGAATTTGACCAGCACCGAAATAACATTACACCAAAACCAGTGGCTTACGCTACCTCAAACGCAGTTTTACCACGCCACTACGGGCGTTGCCGCGCCGCAATTTACCACCGTAAAACTCAAATACGATAGTCAGTACTTGTACCTTGACTTTGAGTGCGCACAAAACCCATTTGTGGACGAAAATACCTACACCCAGCCCAATACCGAGATGTGGAACCAGGAGGTGTTCGAGCTGTTTATTACCAGCGGTACGGCCACGCCAGAACGTTACTTAGAACTGGAAATAAACCCCAACAACGCCCTTTTTGTGGGCTGGATTGACAACCCAACGGGCGAAACACCCAAAAACCTGGAATTTGTGCCTTATCAAGAATCGGGTATCAAGCATAGCGTGGTGAAACAAAAAAACAGTTGGTCGGGGCAAATACAGGTTCCGTGGACGTTGTTGGGCGGCAAAAAAGAGGCGTATCGCCTCAATTTTTACCGCATCGTTTCGCTGCAATCGCACCCTAACTCTAACTGGAAAGGCACTCCCGCCGACTGTTCTTACCTATGCTGGAGCCCCACCATGAGCGGCATTGCCCCACGCTTTCACCGCCCCAGCGCGTTTGGATTGCTGCGTTTGGAATAGGCGTTGGTCAAGGGGCTGTCTTGAAATAGGTTGACCTTTTTCTAAAAGTATAAACTTAGAAAAGTGATAATTGATTGGTTACGTTTCAAAGTATAGACCTTGATTCTAAAAGCAGATAAAATTACCTAAAACAAGATTAAAAGATGCTTTTTTTAACTAAAAAAGCCCATTTTTAAATGAGCCTTACGAGTATTTTATGCTTAGGTTTTCGCTTTGAAACACAACCAAGTTATTAGCGTTTTTTAGCCTATTATTTATTTCTTTTATACAATTTTTTGGGCATTTTTGAAATTGTGTAAAGCACCAGCAATTCTAATAATAGTAGCCCCGACTTTACTCGTCTGGAAGAAAGCTGTTTATTTTCATCTTTTTGTTGTTGAGTAAGGCACTTCTTTTCGGTCTTCCTTCTACTGTTGAAAAATCTACTTCTGATAAATCTTCCTTGACTTTATAATCAGATAAGGGTTTTGCTAAAATAGGCGTTAATGCGGTTCGCCGCCCGATATGTATCCATCTGTTTGCCATAGCTATATCAAAGTCAAAAATAGTCGCTAAATGCGGTTGGATACGGTGTACTTTTTTGTAAAAAAGAATGAAAAACAACTTTAATTCAGAAGTAGGTAATTACGCTGGCTTTTTAGCTTCATAGTGGTAAACACGAGGTAAAGCATTCCTTAAACTGTCGTTAGGTTGTTCTGAGTTTTTCGTAATTCCTGCAGCATTTTTTTACAAAACTCTCAATTTTAGTATCATTTATAAAGTAAAATGCCTAATTTTTAGAATAATAAATATAATTATACCGATATTTTATGGGCTAAAAAAGTCTAATACCTAACAAACTAAAAGCCTACGAAATAAATACTATTTTTGCGTAAATTATACGCATATATAAAATGGAACTGAAACAGAATATTAAAATAGCGGTGGACGCAATTGTTTTTGGGTATGCCGACAACAAGTTGAATGTCTTGCTTATTAAGCAAAAGTATGGAGTTTTAAAAAATAAATGGGCTTTGGTTGGCGGATTCGTCAAAGACGATGAAACTTTAAACGATGCCGTGAACAGAGAACTCCACGAAGAGGCAGGAATAAAAGTGAATTATTTAGAGCAACTTTACACATTTGGCGACGACCTTGATAGAGACCCAAGATTTCGAGTAATTTCTGTTGCATATTTCGCATTAGTAAATTCTACAAAATTAGTTTTAAAGGCTGATACCGATGCCGAAGATGCAAGATGGTTTCCATTAGATGAATTACCAGCATTGGCTTTTGACCATCAATCCATTCTACAAACTGCACAAAAAAGACTTCAAAGTAAACTTACTTATCAGCCAGTGGGCTTCGATTTGCTTCCCAAAGAGTTTTTGTTTTCCGAACTCGAAACCCTTTATTGTACCATTTTAGAAAAAGAAATTGACCGTAGAAATTTCCGTAAAAAGATATTGAGCTTTGGTATTGTGGAAGAAACAGAAAAGTTTGGCAACAAAAAAAGCGGCAGACCAGCTAAATTATTTAAATTCAATGGTTTGAAATACAACAAGTTAGCCCAAGAAGGCTTTTTGTTTGATATTAATTTTGCGTAATTTTTACACAAATTATTTGGTGGTCAAAAAAAATAGATGCAGTTTTGCGTAACAATTACACAAAATAAAAAATTATGGAAGACCAAAAAATAAATCTTAATTTTCTCAGGCTAACCCAGCAAGATTTTAATTTTATTATTTACAGAAAAGAATATGTTGAAGCAGAAATAAACGAGCATATTCATAAATATAGTTTACCTCAAGTTATAGGAAGTAAAGATTACATAAATTTTAATGTATCATTTGAGCCGACTAAAGGATACGAAGAGTTTCTATGTAACAGTTTTACTAATATTAAATTCACGCTGAAAGCACTTTATTTTTATTTAGTTAAAGAGATAAATCAAAAAGGAATAGATATTTCATTAGGTGAAAAATTCTACGATAGAAGTATAAATTTTACGATAAAAACTCATGAAAGAGGGAGAGAAATTATTAGTTTGGACTCATATTATTTCAATGAAGAAAATATATTTGGATTCTTAATAAGTTCTCGTTTCAAAGTAAATAATGGGGAAAAGCTGGATAAAGAGTTACTTATTTTAACTTCTTCGCTAAATAAATATGGCCAGTCAAATAAAGACTTTTACTCTGATAAATTTCATAAAATACAAGGTTTCATAGATAATTTTTTGCCTCAAATAGCGAATTTTAAAATCAATGGTATAGAAAATAGAATTGAATCTACGCTTTTACCATGCAGAAGCGGATTTCTAAATAAGAAAGAATATAGATTTAAAAACAATCAACCCGACCATAATCAATTTAATGGTTTAAGGCGATTAGGCCCTTTTGAGGAGGTAAATCAGAAGGTAAAGTATGTATTTATTTTTGAAGAAAAATTTAAGTCGTTTGCAAATAATCTATACTTGAGCTTAGTAGGGAAGTCAAATCCTGGAACTTTTTCGGGTATGGCTTCTTTTTTTGGTTTACCTTTTGGAACAAGTGATCTTCATAAAGTTTTATTAAAAAGCTATTCAAAAGAAGATGTTATTAATGCTTCGAAGGAAGTTATTGATATTAGAAATGTGGATTTAGATTTTAAAATAATTGCAATATTTTTAGAGCCTGATAGATTTGATAATATTACCCCATATAATTCTCCATACTACAACATTAAGTACTATTTGACCAAAGAGAACATTCCAGTGCAAGTTGTGCGTGATGATAAAATAAATAACGCAAACACATTGAAATGGAGTACATCAAATATAGCATTGCAAATTTTTTCAAAGTTAGGGGGCACCCCTTGGATTTTAAAACCCTCACAAAATGAATGCCTAATTTTGGGTATAGGGTCTTCTTACGAAAAAAGAGAGGATGGTTCAATCAAAAAGTATTTTGCTTACTCAGTTTGCGTAGATTCGACAGGTCTCTACAAAAAATTAGATATTTTAGCTGAGGAAACCACAAAAGAAAAGTATTTGAGAAAACTTGGAGAAAACTTGGTTGATTTATTTAAAACTCCAGAATACGAAAATTACAAAAAATGTGCTTTGCATATATCCGAATCAGTAACCCATGAAGCCATTTCTACAATTCAAATTGCACTAACTAATATTGCAAATGTAGAGTTTAAAGTTCTTAAATTTAATACTAAGAATAAATTTTTTGGATTTAGCTCTCATAATACATACGTACCTTATGAGAGTGCCTATATTAAACTTTCCTCAAATGAATATTTGGTTTGGTTTGATGGATTAGTGAGAGGTAAAGAAAATATCTATCAAAAAATAGGAAACCCAATTCATATTAAGTTTTTACGCTCAGATGGTGTCAGTGATAAAAATGATTTAGAATATTTGCAAGATGCAATTAATCTATCAGGGGCAAACTGGAGAGGTTTTAATGCTAAACAAACTCCAATTTCTATTTATTATGCAAAGATTGTCGCAGACTACACAAGTGCATTTAATAATTTTGAAGAGTTTGACAAAACACATTTTTCAAATAATCTACCTTGGTTTTTATAAATCTTAAAAAATGGAATTAAAGGAAAATAATATAATTTTTCTGCTTGGAGCAGGTTGTAGTGCAGAAGCTGATATTCCAATATCAAGCAAAATGGTTGAAAATGTAGAATCTCTTCTGAATAACGATGAGGATTGGAGAAAATATAAACACTTGTATAATTTTTTAAAAAGTAGTATCGATTATTCTGAAGGAATCTTTGGGAATTTTGGAAGTACATTTAATATTGAAAAGCTACTGATTGTAATGAATCAAATAGAACAGAGAGATAAAAACATTATTTATCCCTTTATTGGTAGTTGGAACATCAGACTCCCCGAAGTTGCAGGAAACAATTTTGAGAAAATTACTGAACTGAAAAAATTGATAAAAAAGCAATTATATAGTTGGGTTCGTCCCAAACAAATTGCAGATTCGGCTTCCTATTATCGGGGGTTCAGTAAATTTAAAAGTGAGTTTGGGTTTCCGATCAGAGTATTTTCTTTAAATTATGACCTCTGTTTTGAGAAAGTTATTGGTGATGAAAACGTTGAGCAGGGATTCTCTCCAAAATTGGACGAATGGGAACAAACTAATTTTGATAATAATATCAAACTATTTAAGTTGTATAAATTACATGGCTCAATTAGTTGGTACACAGATAAAGAAACAGGCAAGCTAAAAACAAGTACAGCTCCAATTATTGACCCTGAACCCGAGTTGATTTTTGGGACAGACACTAAATTGGATTCAAGAGACCCCTATTTTTATTATGCGACAGAGTTTAGACAATGGGTTTTACACAACGATTGTAAACTAATTGTAACAATTGGTTATAGCTATGCGGATGATTATATCAATAATTTAATAGCTCAAGCATTAACGAAAAATCAAAATAGGCAAGTTTTAAACATCACTTTTATTAGTAAACCATCTGATGCCGTTAATGATGAGATAAAAAAAATTAATGAAGACATAACTCAAAATAGACTTGAATTAAATAAGTCATATAACGAAAAAGTAGCTACCCAATTTATAACTGTAAATTTTGGAGCAAAAGATTTTTTAGATAACTATATTTCATCTGAATACTTTAAACAATATATTAAAGAGGATTCAGATGCACCATTTGGTGAATAGTTTT
>JAAFJW010000155.1 GCA_013298995.1 Sphingobacteriales bacterium
AGGAGCAAGTAAGACAAATTTTACCATTCAGCAAAGCGGGGAGAGAATTTATTTTCTTTCTCTTCTTTCTGAAAAATATTATTCTTTTATACTTGACTTCCCAAATTTGAAAAGTTGCATTTATTATTTGAATCTAAGGATTTAATTTCTTCACAAACAAATATACTTAGTAAAAAATTACGTAATAAACTATTTATAAATTCTGCATTATTAATACAATGATTTATTAAGTTTTGAAAATTATAATATTTCTCAATATTATCCAGCTGTATTATTCCAATTTTAGGTAATTTTGCTTCAAATTGACTTACTGGTTCAGAAAAGTATAAAATATCAATGGTTTTTGTTACTTCTACTCCATTTTCTGTAAAAGTATAATTTCGAGAAACTACGCAACTAAAAGCTGCCTGGAAGCTACCCCCTTTTTTTATAGTAAATATTTTTTTAGGTCTTAGTAATTCCATACCCATCCCCCCTACATCCTCTCCACAACCCCAACCCCCAATAACCCCATTCCCTTTTTTAATACACTTGCCGTAACATTAGATAACGAAAGCCTAAACTGTTTTACCACTTCGTCTTCGCCTTTTAATATGGTTTCGGTTTGGTAAAATTTGTTGTAGGTTTTGGCCAAATCGTACACATAATTAGCAATGGCGGCGGGGTTATAGTTTTTTGCAGCCGTGGATAATACATCCATATAAGCGTTTAAAAGCACAATAACTTCAATTTCGGTGGGCTGTAAATGGTTAGGTTGCGCTAAAGTAGCAGGTACAAAATCGGCTTTACCCAACACCGATTGTATGCGGGCGTATGTGTATTGTATAAACGGGCCTGTGTTTCCTTGAAAATCTACCGATTCGGCAGGGTCGAACAAGATGCGTTTTTTTGGTTCTACTTTTAGCAAAAAATATTTTAATGCGCCCATGCCAATGGTGTAATACAATTGAGCTTTCTCGTCATCGCTAAAGCTGTTGGTTTTGCCTAGCTCTTCGGTTTTGGTTTTGGCGGTGGCTTCCATTTCGGCTATCAGTTCATCGGCATCTACTACCGTTCCCTCGCGTGATTTCATTTTACCGTTTGGCAAATCAACCATCCCGTACGATAGGTGGTAAAGCCCTTTTGCCCAGCTTTTGCCCAGTTTATCTAATATTAAAAACAGCACTTTAAAGTGGTAATCTTGCTCGTTACCCACCACGTAAAGCGATTTACTCATTCCAAAATCATCGTACTTTAATTGTGCCGTACCCAAATCTTGGGTAATATACACCGAAGTACCATCTGCCCGGCGCACCAGTTTTTCGTCAAGCCCATCGGGGGTTAAATCTATCCAAACAGATCCATCTTCTTTTTCAAAGAAAACACCTTTTTCAATCCCTTCGTTTACAATATCTTTACCTAATAAATAAGTATCAGATTCATAATAATATTTATCAAAATCAACACCTAGTTTGTTGTACGTTTGGTTAAAACCAGCATATACCCAAGCGTTCATTGTGGCCCATAAAGCCAAAGTTTCTTTATCGCCAGCCTCCCATTTTTGTAGCATTTGTTGCGCTTCGGTAATTAATGGGGCTTGTTTTTTTGCTTCGGCTTCGGTAAGGCCATTTGCAACTAAAGCATCTATTTCTTTTTTATATGCTTTATCAAAAATCACATAATATTTACCTACCAAATGGTCGCCTTTTAAGCCCGTACTTTCGGGCGTTTCAGCATTGCCAAATTTTTGCCAAGCCAGCATCGATTTACAAATATGTATGCCTCTATCGTTTACCAAATTGGCTTTTATAACCTCGTAACCATTGGCTTTTAAAATTTCGGCTACCGAAAATCCTAATAAATTATTGCGTACATGGCCCAAATGCAGTGGTTTATTGGTATTGGGCGATGAATATTCGAGCATCACTTTTTCTCCCTTGGCGGGATATTGTCCGAAATTTACATCCTCGGCAATAACCTTAAAAATATTTAGCCAGCAAGCATCCGATAAAACTAGGTTTAAAAAACCTTTTATTACGTTAAAATCAGCTACTTGGGCAACCTTATCTTTTAAATAAGTTCCTAATTGTTGTGCGGTTTGCTCGGGGTTAGTTTTGCTGTATTTTATATACGGAAATACCACAAAAGTAATGTGACCCGTAAATTCTTTTTTGGTTTGCTCCAATGCAATATCATCCGCATTAAGCGTTACCTTATATACACTTTCGAGCGCATGGGCAATAGCCTGTTTTAAAAAATCCATTTGCAAAAATATCAATTATTGGCATTTTTATTTGAGTTTATTTCTAATAGATTTGTGGAATTACGGGCTTTCGAGCCTCGGGCGACGGGCTTGAGGGCGACGAGCCTCGGGCTTCGAGCTGCGGCAAGCGATAGATTGAGGTTTTTTAGAACTTTAAAAACGGTATAAAAATGGTACAGAAAGCCCGAAGCCCGTTGCCCGAAGCCTAAAACAATGAAAAGATAAAATATGTTGCTAAATAAAAACGATTTTAAAATAAATGTACAATCGGAAATTGGCGTTTTACGTAGCCTAATTATACACAGCCCCGATAGCGGATTAGGAAAAATTGTACCCGATAAAGCCCAAGAATGGCTTTTTGAAGATATTGTACACCTTGATACTATACGGAAAAACGAATATGATTACTACGTTAAATTATTGCTTTATTTTTTAGATGCTGATAAAATTAAAGGCAAGTTAAATGAGATAGATAGTGATGTTTATCGTGGATTTTATAAACCTAACCATGCTAATTTTCATAATTCTACCCGAGTTATTGAGTTACAAAACCTATTGGCCGATATTTTAACCGATGCCAATGTACGCCAAAAACTGGTAGCCGCTATATGTGCAACCGAAGGTATTACTTACCAATTACAACACACTTTATTGGCTACCGAGCCAGCGCAATTGGCTCAAATATTAATTTCGGGAACGCTCGAAAACCAACAAATGATTTTTGCGCCTATACCCAATTTAATTTTCACCCGCGATATTGGCATTACCATAAACAACCACATATTGGTAAACAAGGCAGCAAAAAAAGCCCGCTCAAGGGAAACTTTATTGGCGAAATACATTTTTTTTAACCACCCGTATTTTAAAAACTACCAACAAAATATTATTGAAATACCCAATACTGTACAACATTTTTTAACTACAAATGATGATAACGACGAAAAAAGTTCGATAGAATGTGGCGATTTAATGATGGTTAGTAAAAACCATTTATTAATTGGTTTAAGCGAGCGCACATCGGCCGTAGCCATAAAAAAAACCATAGAAATATTGTTCGATAAAAAAGTAGTTGAGAAAATTACAGTAATAAAAATACCCAATAAAAGGGCTTTTATGCACCTCGATACGGTTTTTACCCAAGTTAAAAAAAATATGTGGGTAATTTTACATGCCATTGGTAAAAACTACCAAAGCAATATTGCGCCTGCTTATAATTTTGATAGCGCAAAACCTGCCGATGTGCCCGAAATTACCCAGTTTTTTGCCGATGAAATGCTAAAACCCAAATCGTTTGACTCTGTTGAATTACTTTTAACCGATGTTAGCGAAAACGATTTAGGTAGCACCCAAAAAACCGAATTTATATACTCGGGCAACCAACAGTTCCCTCACGATTTACGTGAGCAATGGACAGATAGTTGCAACGTATTGGCCTTAAAAGAAGGCGTAGTTTGCGGATACGACAGAAACGATTTTACTATTAAAGCATTTGAAAACAAAGGATTTAATGTAATTGCGGTAAAGGATTTATTAACTAAATTTGAAAGCGGCGAGTTAAACCCCAATACGTTAGAAAACACATTTATTACGATGCCATCCGCAGAGTTATCAAGAGCCCGAGGTGGTTTTCATTGTATGAGTATGCCTATTTGCAGGGATTTTTGATTGCGGATTTATGATTTTTGATTGCATATACCGTGGTTATACCGTTAATATGCTATTGAGAATCTCTTTTTGTGAAGAGTTTTAGCTCACAGATAACACAGATAAACACAGATTTTAGAAATACAAATATTCACATTTGGTAGCTTTTTTTTGTGAAGAGTTTTAGCTCACAGATAACACAGATAAACACAGATTTTAGAAATATAAATATTCACATTTGGCATCTTTCCTTTGGGGAGACCAATAGGGGACAAAGAAAACAAATGAAAATTCACAAAAACATAAACGTATATATTTACGTTTTGCATCTCCCCATTGGGGAGAACGAGAGGGGAAAATCATGACAAACCTATTAATGATACGCCCAACGGCATTCGGTTTAAATTTAGAAACTGCTGGCAGCAATGCTTTTCAAAACAAAAAAGCATCGCAAAACCAAGTTCAACAAAAAGCATTAAAAGAATTTGATGATTTTGTAGCCAAATTACAGGCCGCTAATATTGATGTTACCGTAATTGAAGATACCGTTGCGCCACATACGCCAGATTCTATTTTTCCTAACAATTGGGTATCGTTTCACGCTGATGGCTCGGTGTTTTTGTATCCAATGCTAGCCCAAAACCGTAGGATGGAGCGGCGTAGCGATATTATTGAGCAATTAGCCACCCGATTTAATGTTTTAGAAGTTAATGATTTAAGTAGTTTTGAAAACCAAAACCAGTTTTTAGAAGGCACAGGAAGCATGGTTTTGGATAGAGAAAATAAATTGGCTTACGCCTGCCTATCGGCCCGTACACACCCGCAAGTTTTAGAAATTTTTTGTACCGAAAGTGGCTACAAAGCCATAACCTTTAACGCTGTTGATAGCCAAAATTTACCCATTTACCATACCAATGTGTTGATGTGTATTGCCAAACATTTTGTGGTTATTTGCCTTGATACCATCATCAGCGAAAGCGAGAAAAATAATTTATTACAAAGTTTTAAAGCCACAAAAAAAGAGGTAATTGAGATTTCGCTTACGCAGATGAACCACTTTGCAGGCAATATGCTAGAGGTGCAAAACCGTGAGGGTGAAAATTATTTAATTATGTCGGCGGCAGCATTTAATAGTTTAACGGATACTCAAAAAGGTAAGTTAAACGCATATACCGAAATTTTATATGCCGATTTACAAACCATTGAAACTAACGGCGGAGGTAGTGCAAGGTGTATGCTGGCCGAAGTGTGTTTACCTTTAAAAAACGAGCCATTAAAACGGAATTAAATCTTAAAAATAAAGTAATGACTAAAGTTAGTTGTTAAAATTTTTATAAGTACATTTTATCCAGTTATTTATTATGATTATGGCGTTACTTACCTACACAGGCAAGTAACGCCATAATCACCACGAAAACAATATTTATTAATCGAACTCAGCTTAATAGGCGGATTCAAGTAATAAATGCAACTTTTCCGTTATTAGTTAATGCATGTGAATATACTTGATTTGGGCTTAAGAAACCAAATCTTTTTCTTGGTCTGTTGTTCAATTTATCTTCAACAATTTTTATTTGTTCGTTTGT
>JAAFJW010000156.1 GCA_013298995.1 Sphingobacteriales bacterium
AAATTTTACCATTCAGCAAAGCGGGGAGAGAATTTATTTTCTTTCTCTTCTTTCTGAAAAATATTATTCTTTTATACTTGACTTCCCAAATTTGAAAAGTTGCATTTATTATTTGAATCTAAGATATTTGACGTAAGCCTCGGGCTGTCGGGCTTCGGGCTGTCGGGCTTCGGGTTACGGGCTTCGGGCTTCGGGCTGTCGAGCTTCGGGTTACGAGCGTATTGATTTACTTTTTTTGTTTGATTTATTGATATTTGACGTAACAATAAGAGTTTTAAATCTTCGGTGGTTTTGTTGTGATTTGCTTCATTTTTTTTAGTCTAGCACTTTGTAGTTTTAGGTAAAATAAAATAATTAATGAAATACAATTTATTTATAGACGAAAGTGGAGACCATGAGGCTGTAAATTAAAGAGGTACTTTTTTTTATTTATTTATTTGCTGTTAGCACTTACAAGCGGCTTTGCGTTTTTTGCACTTTTCTTTTGCGTTCTTTGGAGGTAAAATAATTTTACGCTTTAGCGCAAAGCACACAAAGATTTACGCAAAGTCTATTGCTTTTATAGCCAGCTACTTATATAAAAATCTTATAATTTGCTAAAAAATGATACATTTTTAAAATTTAACTTCCGTTTTCGCACAAATATTTCTTCCGAAACTTTAATAAGTTTTATTGGTTCGTTATATTCAAAAATTTCGTTAACAAATATAGGGTCGTAAAGCGATTCGTTTTTTATAAAATTGCGCTTCTTTTGTTTTACGGTCGAAACATTTTGTGTTTTAACACCTTTAGTGTCCGTTTTATTTTGTGTTTTATGATTGTTACAACTTTGAAGCCAAAATGTAACTGTAAATATGTAACACAGTTGTTTCATTCGTGTTTTGTAAAATATTCTCCCTTACACACGCTCTCTTACATCTCCTTATAATCATCTTCATCAAAGCCCTCATTATCTGCAAACTCGTCCGAAAATTCGTCTTCCTCCTCATCTTCTTCGGCTTCGCCTTCAACGCCTTTTAGCTCGTTAAGTTCGTCTTCGTCGGCAATGGTAGCTTCTTCATCGTCAAATAAATCTAAAGCGTCATTTTCGTCATCAATAGTATCGTCAGGGTGGGCAAAAACAGGGGTAATGCGTGGTGCTTCGCCAATACTTTTAAACAGGCTAGGGAAAACTGCGTTGGGGTTATTGTCTAAAATTTTAATCAACTCTACATGAAACTCAAGCGGTTTTTCAAAGTTGTATATGTAGTAAAACTTTTGGTGTGGGTCGTCTATAAAACGGCTTAGTTTAGCATCCTCCATAAGGGTAATTTTATCTAAGCTTTTTTTGGCACTAGGCAAATAAGCAATTTCTTCGTTTTTTATCCAATAATCGTTGCTTACATAAAACGAGGAAGATTTTTCGGGTGTATAACCCGTAGCTTGGTGTATGGCAAAATGCAAATCGTTAAATGTTTGGGTCGATTTTATATCAATTTCCCTAATCACATCGTCGTAATCTTCAAACGAAACTCTAAATCTATACACTGCCATTTTGTAAAAATATTTATTATTTGCAAAATCCCAAAAAACTATTTTATCAAAGTACCGAAATTAGCCCAATTTCTTCACCTTTTTTTAACATAAAGGCAAAGGCGGCGGCGTGGTTATTGCTTATTTCGCCTTCTAAAATAGCTTCACGTATTTGGTTTTTAATAATACCTACTTCTTTACCTGCTTTAATACCAAATGTTTGCATAATATCTTGGCCTGTTATGGGTGGTTGCCAGTTGCGTATTTGGTCTCGTTCTTCTACGTCTTTTAGTTTTTGTTTTACAAGCTCAAAGTTATTGCGGTATTTTTTTATTTTGTATTCGTTTTTGGTGGTGATATCGGCTTGGCATAGTTTCATTAAAGCCTCAATATCGTCGCCGGCTTCAAAAAGTAGGCGGCGTACAGCCGAGTCGGTAACAATTTCTTGTGCTAGCACAATGGGGCGCAGGTGTAGTTGTACCATTTTTTGCACAAAACGCATTTTTTCGTTAAGCGGGAGTTTTAGGGCATCAAATATTTTGGGTACCATGCGGGCTCCTTTATCCTCGTGGCCATGAAAAGTAAAACCGTGGCCTGCTTCGTAGCGTTTGGTAGCGGGTTTGGCAATATCGTGTAAAATAGCCGCCCAGCGTAGCCAAAGGTCATCGCTTGTGTTACATATATTATCCAACACTTCTAGCGTATGGTAAAAATTATCTTTGTGCGATTTTCCGTTTATGGTTTCTACGCCATACAATCCCGCCATAAGCGGAAAAATAAGGTGTAGCATGCCTGTATCAAACAAATAGTTGAAGCCTATGGATGGCTTGGGCGATAATATTATTTTATTTAGCTCATCGGTAATGCGTTCTTTGGATACTATTTTTATGCGTTCTTTATTGTTTTTTATGGCTTCAATAGCTTCGTTATCAATGGTAAAATTAAGTTGGCTGGCAAATCGGATGGCCCGTAGCATACGCAAAGGGTCGTCGCTAAAGGTAATATGGGCTGCAAGTGGAGTTTTTATTAGCTTGTTTTGTAGGTGATTTATGCCGCCAAAGGGGTCTATTAATTGTCCATAATTTTTTTCGGATAGCCCAATAGCCATGGCGTTTATGGTAAAATCTCGGCGGTTTTGGTCGTCGGCTAGGGTGCCGTCTTCTACAATGGGTTTGCGTGAATTAGCTCGGTACGATTCTTTTCTGGCACCTACAAATTCTATTTCCAAATCTTGGTGTTTTAACATTGCTGTACCAAAGTTTTTAAACACCGCCACAGGGGTTTTAAGGTGTTGACCTACTTTTTCGGCAAAAGCTGGGCCATTACCAATTACCAAAATATCAATATCTTTTGATGGGCGGTTTAAAAAAACATCTCGCACAAAGCCCCCTATCACAAATACTTGCGTATGGTTATCATCGGCAAGTTTACTTATGGTTGTAAAAATAGGGTGGCTTAAATGTTGTTTCATTTAGTTGCGGATGTGTTGAATTGGGGTAGCGTTGGTAATTTACTGTTAAAAAAAAAGATTTTACAAGGGTTTATATTTGTAAAATCTTTTTTTTGAAGATACGGGTAAATTTTTAGTGCTTGTTATACTTTATGTTTAATTATTGAAATTATTTTTTTATATAAACCAATTATTTACGTTTTTAGGTGCGTTAACGATGGTAGCGTCATCCTTTTTTCCCCCTAGCCCTCCCCCTAGCCCCCAAAGGGGGAAATTGGGGGGAGGGCTAGGGGGAAAAAAGATATAGCGAACAGCGTGTTAAAACGCCCAAATTAAAACTAAACTAAATATGTTTATCGTCTATCAATACTTGGTTCATGTTGCGTACGGCATCGGCACTTTTGTTAAATGCAGCTTGCTCGTGGGCACTTAGTTTAAAATCTAATATTTTTTCCCAGCCGTTTTTGCCCAATATAACGGGTACTACCAGCGAAATATCGCTTTGGCCATATTCGCCGTTTAAGGCAACGCCGCATGATATTAGTTTTTTCTCGTCACGCATGATGGCTTCAACCATGGCTGCGGTACCTGCACCAGGTGCGTACCAGGCCGATGTGCCTATAAGTTTTGTTAATGTGGCACCGCCTACCATGGTGGCGGCAACAATTTTTTCTTGCTGTTCTGCAGTTAAAAAATGAGTTACGGGTATGCTATTCCAAGTGGCGTGTTGTATTAAAGGTATCATGGTGGTATCGCCGTGGCCACCTATTACCATGGCGTTAAGGTCGGCGGGCGAGCAGCCTAGCTCTTGGCTTAAATAATACCTAAACCTGGCCGAATCTAGCGCACCGCCCATACCCAATATGCGTTCTTTGGGTAAGCCCGATGTTTTTAGGGTTAAGTAATTCATGGTATCCATAGGGTTGGATACTACAATAATAATGGTATTGGGCGAGTGTTTTAGTATGTTTTCGGTAACCGATTTTACAATGCCAGCATTGGTGCCTATAAGTTCTTCACGCGTCATGCCGGGTTTGCGAGGTAAGCCCGATGTAATTACTACAACTTCGGAGCCTGCTGTGGCGGCATAATCGCTGGTTACGCCCTTTATTTTGGTATCGAACCCTAATAAAGCGGCTGTTTGCATCATATCAATGGCTTTGCCTTCGGCAAAACCTTCTCTGATATCTAATAAAATTAATTCTTCGGCAAGTTCTTTTCTGGCAATATTATCGGCACAGGTAGCACCTACTGCACCAGCTCCTACTACGGTAATTTTCATATTTTTTTTTAATTATTTTGAAGTTCGAAGTTAGTAAAAAGCAGGTTTTTAAAAAATGTATTTTTTAAAAAACAAAAAATGCCAATATTATTGTAAAACAATATTGGCATTTGCATACTAAAAAGTAAATTTTATCCTTTGGCTACTTGAGCTAGTACAGCATTGTTTTTTACCACTTGGCTGTGTTTAGCTTCCATCGAGCGGCTACCGTTTTCGATATTGGTAGCGTTTTTTAAAAACTGTACTTCTAAGCGTGATACTGTTTTATTTCTTCTGTCTTTTCTTTTTAAACGTGTTACTGCCATAATATTTTTTTTTAATGTTTCTGTTTCTGAGGTCGAGAGCGGATTCGAACCGCTGTAGAAGGTTTTGCAGACCTCTGCCTAGCCACTCGGCCACTCGACCCTTTTTTATTATAAGATTGCAAAAGTAGTAAAAATAAAAAACATTATGCGCAAAATATTTTTTATTTAGAAATGGTAAATAGGTTTGATGTACGGTTTTTATTTATGGTTTTAGCGCTATTGCAGTAGCCTGTTGGCTGGCGCAAGCAGTTAGTGGAGTGTGTGTTACTTGCCTGCGCAGGTAGGTAACGCCCAAATAACAGTTATAGCTGTGAGGTTTTGTAACGTTATTGATGGTTGGTTGATAATTTTAAGGCTTAAATTATGCGCCCATAATTAGTGTATTTGTGGCTATAATTATGTTATTTTTTTAACCACAGTAAAGGCTTGGCCTTTATTTATTTGCTACTAATACACGGATTTTACTGGTAAATAGCCTTAGGCTGTTTTTTAATCTTAGCTAAATATGTAAGGGATGGGTTATAGCAGATACGGTGCAAGGTAAACCCGCATTAAAAAGCACCGCCC
>JAAFJW010000157.1 GCA_013298995.1 Sphingobacteriales bacterium
AAAGGCATTGATGCTTCGGCACCTATTTTAAAGTTGTTGCGAGAGCGTTCGGTTTGTGCGCCCCAGTATTTATGTGCAGGTACGTTTACTGCACCCATGGTATCGTGTTCTATTCTAAAATCCATTGTTGTTGTTTTTGTGGCAAATTTAGGTTTTTTGAGGATAATTTTTGGGAATGATGACGAGATAATTTGCGTATAACGTTTTGGGGCTTGGCGAAGGTGGGGTTTAGAAAGTACACATGTATAGCATATTACTAAAGCCTCACTTTTGCCAAATCCATCTTGTGCATAAGTGCCTTATTCAACGCTGTTAAATTCGTTATATGTGTTCGTTTTCATTATGTCAATTTTAAAATTCTGTTTGTCTGTTTTTGTAATGATTACGCTGTCAAAACCTAATTCGTCTAACTTCTCAATTGTTGCCAATTCTCCTTCTTTGAGTTGCAAAACCTTTCTTAAAAGCCAGTCTGATAAAGCTTTGTTTGGATTTGTCATTAATGCTTTTGAATTCTCTTGGCATAGTTTAGCACTAAATATTTCTCCTGTTGGTATTTGTAAATTAAAATCTTCGTCTCTTTTTGGAAAGAAATTTGGATATTTTTTGTGCAATTCAGCAGGAACTGGAATATAAATTTCTCCTGAATCCCTTTTTCTTCCACCTGCATTCCATTGGTTTAAGCCTGACTTTTTAAATAGAGTAAATTTTTTCAAATTCAGCTACGTTATTTCTAACACGATATAATGATAACTTATAATTTGGGTATTTAAAAAAATTTATATCAAAAATTTCATCTCCTATCATAATAGAATCCCAGTAATCGCCATTAAAAATATCTTTACCAGTAAAAATATATTCATATTTTTCGCCTATTGCCGAAACAAACACTCTAAATTCTTTATTTCTTATTGAGATAGATTTAGTAACCTCGTAATTATTTATTAGCATAAATCATATATTAAATGATATTCTATAATTGGTTTTGATATTCGTTCTTCTTTTTTAAATTTCAAATTATTAGCAGGATTTTCTATTGTGAGAAATACTGGTAAATCATTCATGTTTAAAACCAAAGTAATTAAATAATCATTTTTATATTCCAAAGCTTTGTTGTACTCATTTTCGGTCATTCTAAATCTACCTTTACTTGCTCTTATCCCTTTAACTTCTGCTAAATAAGAACTTTCATTTACATTTATTTGAAAATCGTAACCATCGCCAAATAATCTTGCATCTTCTAAAACTCCGTTTTTAAATTTATCAATAGAATTAAAATTATTCATAAAATAAAGTTCTGCTTCTAATCCTGTTTCTTGAAGTTTTTTAAATCTTGATTTTACTATTGGTGCTACTTCTACAAAAAGTTCTTTTACTTTATAATTTTCCTTTAAATATAGTTTTACAATGTTGGCGTAGCCTTTTACATTTTCATTTCCAAATAAACTATCAATCAAATACTTTCTATGAATATAGGCATCACCTTTTTGCCACCAACCTTTCCTGCCATTAATTGGAAAAAAATGGTCAAATAAATCCATACGATTTTTAACTGTTCCAACAGTTTCTGCAATACCAATACTTACACAATATTCATAAAAAGAAGTTTTAGTTTTAAAACCAAATTCATTTATAAATTCATCATTAAATTTAGATAAACCGTAACCAATAAGATTTAGGATTTCGTAGTTTTCGTGTTTACTGCCTTTATCTTCCATAACATTATGCAACAAGTTTCACATTTTCTAAAAGCACAACCTTTGGTTTGTGCTTTTGAATTATTTGTTCAATATCAAAAAACAAAGTTCCTCTTGTATCTGCAAACCCTTTTTGATAACCAGCAATAGAAAATGCTTGGCAAGGAAAACCTGCACATAAAACATCAAAATTGTAAGGAATATAATTTTTGTTTCTTTCTTTAGTTATATCGCCAAATGGTATTTCTCCAAAGTTTTCTCTGTAAGTTTTTTGAGCTTCGCTGTTCCACTCACTTGTAAAAACACATTTGCCACCTACGTTTTGTAAAGCAAGTCTAAAACCTCCAATACCAGCAAAAAGGTCAATAAATTTGAAAGTGTAATTTTTAGGTGTTGGAAAAGGAACTTTTTCAACTTCAAACAATAATTGTTGTAAAGCATCTTCTGCAACAATGGATACTTCTTCTTCGGTTTGTTTATATTTTACAAAATTATTGATTGAACTTAAAGCATCTTTTTCGTAATGTTTTTTAACTCCGTTTCTGTAATTATGAAGGTAATGTGTTACAACAGCTTTATCCTCAAATCCTTCAATAAGTCTGATTTGAAAGGCTTTGCCTCCAAAATCTTCAATGCTTATTGTCTGTTTTAAACTCATTTTTTTGTCTGTCAATATTAGTTTGCAATATACAAAAAATAGTTCTTTTTATTTCTGTTTACGTTTCGTTTTCGGGTTTCGTGGCATTACGCACAACCTAAGTTTAATTGTTAGATTGCAATACAATTTACTGTTAATCAGTATTTTATTTGTTTAATAGCGTACAGCGTGTTTCCTGCCTGCGCAGGCAGCTAACGCCCTAATCATGATAAAACAATATTTATACATCGTAAAGAGGTGTATATGTTTTGGCATTTTAAAAATGTTGTGTTACGGTTCATAATTTTGGTACAAGAAGTTATTAAAAGGATAAATTTTTTGGTTTACAATTTTTACTTCTTGGTAAATACGGTTGCGTAAATCTTCGGCGTTTTCTTTGTTTAGTGCCGATATAAAAATGGCTGGGCTATTGTGTTTTGCCATCCAAGTGTTTTTAAAATCGCTAAGTGGTAAGGTGGTTTCGGTTTCATTGTCTATCTCCCAATCTTGGCTAACTTGGGTGGGTTTATAGGCATCAATTTTATTAAAAACGGTAATCATTGTTTTATCAATGGCGCCCATTTCTTTTAGGGTTTCGTTTACAACAGCAATTTGATCTTCGAAATTTGGGTGCGATATATCTACCACGTGTAACAAAATATCGGCTTCACGCACTTCATCCAAAGTTGATTTAAAACTTTCGATTAAGTTGTGCGGTAGCTTGCGTATAAAGCCTACGGTATCGGATAGTAAAAAAGGTACGTTTTCGAACACTACTTTCCGTACCGTGGTATCAAGCGTGGCAAATAATTTGTTTTCGGCAAATACTTCGGATTTAGAAAGCATGTTCATGATGGTAGATTTGCCCACGTTGGTATATCCTACCAATGAAACCCGAACCAAATCTTTACGATTTTTGCGCTGTGTTTCGTTTTGGCGGTCAATTAATTTTAGTTTTTCTTTTAGTAAAACTATTTTGTCTTTAATAATACGCCTATCGGTTTCTATTTGGCTTTCGCCTGGGCCACGCATCCCTATACCGCCTTTTTGCCTTTCGAGGTGGGTCCACATCCGCGTTAAGCGAGGCAGCATATATTGCAGTTGGGCTAGTTCAACCTGTGTTTTTGCTTGCGCACTTTGGGCTCGGCCAGCAAAAATATCTAAAATTAAGTTGCTACGGTCTATCACTTTTACCTTTAGTTCGGCTTCGATATTGCGCAGTTGCATGGGCGAAAGTTCATCATCAAATACTACTAAGTCAATTTCTTCGGCTTTTACAAAGGCTTGTATTTCTTCTAATTTACCTGTGCCTACAAAAGTTGCCCGTTCGGGTTTTTGCATACGTTGGGTAAAGTAGCGTTCGGTAATGCCGCCGGCGGTGGTAACCAAAAACGCCAGTTCATCCAAAAACTCTTTTTGCTGTGCATCGCTGGTGCCGGACAAAATTATGCCTACCAAAATGGCTCGTTCGGGTTTTAGTTCGGTTTCGTAAAATTTTACTTTTGTCATTGGTTCAAATATACAATATTGGTTGGTTTTTAAAATGTACGCCAATTTTGAACCAGAAATTATAATGGCTTAGATGTATTGAGTGTTTAAAATCAAAAATAGCGTTTAATTATTTTGCATTTCGGTTTAAAAATGCAAATGTTTTACCGTTAGTCCATTGTTTATTAGTTGCATTAACGAATCAATGCCGATATGTAAATGTGCTTCTACATGTTCAACGGATGTTTTGCTTGCATCGCTTTCGGCGGTTTTAACGCCTTCGGGTATCATGGGCTGGTCTGATACCAGCAGGATTGCCCCTGTGGGTATTTTGTTGGCAAAACCAGTAATAAAAATTGTGGCTGTTTCCATATCTACAGCCATTGCCCGCACACTTTTAAGGTATTTTTTAAATGTTTTATCGTGTTCCCACACACGGCGGTTGGTGGTGTAAACGGTGCCTGTCCAATAATCTCGTGAATGATCTCTAATAGTGGTTGAGATTGCTTTTTGTAACGCAAAGGCAGGTAAAGCGGGCACTTCGGCGGGTAAATAATCGTTCGATGTACCTTCGCCACGTATGGCCGCAATGGGTAAAATTAAATCGCCTATTTGGTTTTTCTTTTTTAAGCCACCACATTTACCCAAAAAAACTACTGCCTTAGGTTTTATTGCCGATAGTAAATCCATCATGGTGGCTGCCAGTGGGCTACCCATACCAAAATTAATAATGGTTATGCCATTGGCTGTTACGCTTTGCATGGGTTTATCTATACCAAAAATGGGAGCATGGCCGTTCCACTCCGAAAATAGCTGCACATATTTAGAAAAATTGGTTAATATAATGTACTGCCCAAATTGCTCTAGTGGCCGGCCAGTATAACGTGGCAACCAATTTTTAACAATTTCTTCTTTAGATTTTAAGCCTTTATTAATAGGAGATTCAACCTCGTTTTTGGGGGTATTTACGGTTTCTTTTTTGATTTTTAGTTCTTCGTTCATAATAGTATGTAGTAAAACAAGAATTATCATACACCTAAAGTGCTATTGATAAAACAAAAATAATGCAATTTTTGGTTAGCAAAAGCTACTTAAAAATTGCAGAGGTACTGGATGCGAAGGCTTGCTTTACGTAACTCGGAAACAAAAAGAAAGGATTTTTACTAGCCTTTTAAAATTTTAAAAACACCTGCAATAGAAACAAATGAACCTAAAAATGTAATTACCCAGCCTGCAATATCAACAATAACACTATGTTGTATAATTTGTTTAATAAAAACACCA
>JAAFJW010000158.1 GCA_013298995.1 Sphingobacteriales bacterium
AGGAGCAAGTAAGACAAATTTTACCATTCAGCAAAGCGGGGAGAGAATTTATTTTCTTTCTCTTCTTTCTGAAAAATATTATTCTTTTATACTTGACTTCCCAAATTTGAAAAGTTGCATTTATTATTTGAATCTAAGTGGAAAGAGATTGTTTAATTTTAAAATACCGCTAATAAACCTGAGTTAGAATGATTAAACTATAGTGTAATTTTCTGTAAATCAATGCTATTTACGGTTTTAATACGTTAACTACGGTAGCGGCCAGCCTGCGCAGGCAGGCTTCTTTTTTCCTCCTAGCCCCCAAAGGGGGAAATTGGGCTAGGGCTAGGGGGAAAAAGATACAGCCCTTCCTTTGTAAGGGTAAACTCCAAGCGTGTTACCTGCCTGCGCAGGCAGGTAACACGCTAATTATCACAAAACAGTATTTATTAATCGAACTCAGGCTTATAGAAATGATAGAGTTAATTATTAGAATTTAAGGAGATAAAGCTGCTTTTATAAAAAAGCATCCATCCCAGCCCAATAAATAGGCACATATTGTATTTTATCAATACAGCCTTGCTTGGCAAGCGAAAAAACTATGGCTTGCTTTATGTTGGGGTAATTGCTAAGCAAGTAGTGTAAACTTTTTAATGCCCCACTTTTACCCGCTTTTACTTCTATGGGTACAATGTTTCCGTTCTGTTGGGTTACAAAATCAATTTCGGAACTTGCGCCACTTTGGGTACGGACCCAGTAGTAGGTATGTTGGTTGGTTTGGGCTACGAGTTGTTGGGCTACAAATTGCTCGGCAAGCATGCCTTTAAATGCCGCCGAAAGTTCTTTTTTAATATACAAATCCTGGTATTGTAAGTTGCTTTTGCATAGTAACAAGCCTACATCTAAAAAAAACAATTTGTACTGCTTGCCTTGTGCTGTAAGCGGTAAACTACCCACCCCAACATTTTGTACTGGGTATAATAAACGGGCTAGTTTTAATAAATCAACCCCTTTTTTTATAGTTGGGCTGCTAAATCTGTCCGATAGTTTGGTGTAAATTATTTGGTTACCAATATATTTGGTAGCGTTTTCTAAAATATCTAATAAACAATCTGTATTTATATTGGGTTGGTATTTTTTAAAATCTTGTTCGTAACTGTACAACAAATCGTTCTGTATTTGTTTTACACCTAAAAGGTTGTTGGTATCTATAAAATATTTTACACACTCGGGCATACCACCTACAATTAAGTACAAATTAAAATCTTCCTCAAAAAAATGTTGAACTGCTTCTGGAGCATCTTTATAAGGGTTTTTTAATAATTGAGCTAAATTATTTTTGCCTCGGGCTAGCAAAAACTCATAAAAAGTCATTGGGTAAAGGTTTAGGGTTTCTACCCTACCTACTGGAAAAGGCTGGTTTCTAAATTCAAAATCAAGCAATGAACCCGCTACTATAAGATGCAAATTTGGCATATCCTCATAAAAATAGCGTAAACAGCCCAGTGCTTCGGGGCAGGCCTGTATTTCATCTAAAAAAAGTAGGTGTTTGCCAGCTTGTATATTGGTGTTTAATGCTAGGTTTAGTTCGAAAATAATTCTTTTTACATCAAAATCGGGTGTAAAAATGCGGTGTAAATTTTTGTTTTTTTCTAAGTTTATAGCGATTACTTGCCCATTAAAATATTGCTCTCCAAAATGGTTAATTAACCACGATTTACCTACCTGCCTTGCGCCGTTTACAATTAAGGGTTTGCGGTGTGTTTTGGTTTTCCATTGTAGCAAATCGTTTATTTTTTCTCTAAGCATTTTGGCTGTATTTAATTTCAAATTTAAAATAAATACTATAAAATTTAAAATTTATTTAAAATAAATACCATAATATTAAATTAATTATTTAAAATAAATACTATAAAATTAAAAATAATTGTTTAGTAATGCTTTAAACAAGTTTATTATTTTTTTCTTTACTAATTATTCGGCTGCGTATGCGGCTTAGGCTTTCGGCACCTATGCCTAAAAAGTTGGCTATGTATTTTTGTGGTACTCTTTGTAGTATGCTGGGTTGGTTTTTTAGTAAATTTTGGAAACGTTCTTCGGGTTTATCTGATGATAGCGACATGGCAATTTCGGTAGCCCGTTGTGCCACTTGCTCGGCCATTAAGCGGCCAAAAGTTTCGTAAACGGCACATTGGGCGTATAGTTTATACAGGTTTTCTTTTTTAATGATGTTAAGCGTGGTGGTTTCCATAGTTTGTAAATTCATAATACCTGGTGTGTTATGCGTAAAACTTTGGAAATCGGTTACCCAACTATTCTCAAACGATATATCGCAGGTTTTTTCTTCTCCGTTTTTAACGTGAAAATGCCTGATTGCTCCTTCTGCAATAAAACCAATAAAATTGCACACTTTACCATCTTGTAATAAATACTCTTTTTTCTTCACCGTTTTGGTTTCAAAATAAGTGTCGATAAGGCTTAGTTCGGCCTCGGTTAAGTTTACCAATGCTTGACAGTACAATTTTAGTGGTGCATACATTAGGCTTGGGTTTAAAAGCTAAGGCTTAATTTCAAATATGGTTTGGATAACAAAATTGAACTTAATTTTTTTAAAATCTAATTCAACAGGTGCGGTGGCTTCGTTACCTGCTGCTTTCATATCCATCATTACATTGGCACTATACATTGGCTGTGCGTAATTGTTATCGCCTATTTCTTGCACATCTATTACATTGCCTAGTTTATCGCCCAAGGCTTCTACCAAATAGCTGGCTTTGTTTTTGGCGGCCATTATTGCCTTAATTTTTAACTCTTTTTTTAGGCTTTCTATTTTTGAGTAGTCGTAGCTTTCTATATTGGTGTATGCTATGCCTTTGGCATCTATGGCATCAATAATTTCGTTAAACTTGTTTAAGTCGGTAAGTTTTAAACGGTATTGTTTGCTGGCCAAAAAATCTGGGTTTTTCTTTTTTTGGGTACTATAACTGTAAGCATAAAGGTTATTTATCATTAAATTTTCTTTAGCAATGCCTGCTTTTATAATGGCATTAAATAATTGGTTTTCTAGCGTTGTAATTTCTATTTTCCGCTTACTGTTATTATCTTTTAAATATTCTTTTAACGAAATACCGAGGTAGATAATATCGGGAGTTACCTCGGCTTCGGCACTACCGTTTACAGTAATTTTTTTGCGTAAGTCTATTTGTTGTGACCAAGCATTTACACTTAATAAGGTGATAATGGCAATCGAAAATACTTTTTTCATGATGTTTTTGAGTTATATATTTAAAAATGTGTTGCTTATTAATTTGGGGATGTTCTTTTAATTTTTTTTAAAATAGGGGATTAAAAATTAAATTTGAGCCTTAGGCCTGTACCTATAAGTAATAATTTTTGTGTACTCATTTCTTTTGCTGGTAATTTTATAAATGGCTCGAACGAAACAAAGGTATTTTTAATTAGCCTTTTTTTGTAGCCTAAACTAAAATTATAAAAAGCCAAGTATTTTGTGTTTTCTATTTCGTTATCAGCTACTTTTTCGCTTGTGCGTTCGTAAACCAAAAAATTATTTAATTGTTCATCGCCGTTTAAAGTACTTGTAAATTGGGTAACTAATTTTTCTTCTACATAATTATTTTTACGTTGTTGATTTAATATAGCAAAGGCCGATATACCTACATTGGCATAAAACGATTTGCTAAGGCTATATTTAATTTCTAAGGGTATATCTATACCCCCAACTTGGGCATTTACCGATTCTAGGTTTTTTACACTAGCGGCAGTTTGGCTTTTTATACTTGCACTAGCATCTTCATAAAACGTGTTGGCACTGGCAATACCTCGGGTGGTGCTAAGTTGGTTATACGAAATCCCCGAGTTTATAGCTATTTTTTGTGAGATTGCGTATTCCATATTTACACCATAACCCATATTAAGCCTCGATGTGTTATCAAAAGATGGTGCAATAGCAATCCCTATTAGCCATTTGCTATTTTTTTTACTCGTTTTTGTAGCTTCATTTACTTTAGCTTGTTTATCAAAAAAGGCCAAGTTTTTTATTTTTTCTAATTTAGCATTGTTGATACTTTTAACAGCAGTATCTGCAATTTTATTGCCTAGCTGTTCGGTTGTGTTATTGGCTATTAGTTGTATTAATGTATCGGGTAAATTTGTAGCCACAGTAGTAGAAGTAGGGTTATTGTATGCTATTGTTTTAAAGTTGTTTAAGTTATTGTTTTTATTTTTTGATGTTGCATTAATTGTTTTTTGTGTGTTGATTTTTGCGGTTAATTGTATCGCTGTATTTGCTTGGTGTTTGTTCGAGGTGGTGGAAGTAGGGTCATCGTATGCTGTTGTTTTAAGGTTATTTAAGCCATTGTTTTTGCTTGCTACATGTAGTGTTGTTTGCTTGCTAATATTATTACCGTTTTTTTGCATTAGCTTATTTTTTTTAGCGATAAAAGTTTTTTCTGCGGGTTTAATAACCGCATAATGCTGCATTGTTTTTTGAAAATTTTGATGCATAGCCCAAAATAAAGTAAAGCCCAAAACTAATATTGCGGCAACGCCACTTAACCATAAAACAGGTTTTTTCTTTTTCTTTCTATTAAATTTTTCCCATGCACCCGAAGCGTAAGGTGCTTCATGTGCCGTAAGTTGCGCTTTAATATGAGTTATTAATTCCTTTGGGTGTTTATGAGTTTGCATATAGGTTAATTAAGGTATTGGCATACAAGGTTCGTAATTTATTTTTTGCTCGGGTAAGGTAAACCCGGCTGCTACTTTCGGGTATGGTTAATATTTTGGCTATTTCGCTATGCGAAAAACCTTCAATCTCATATAAATTAAACACAATACGCTGTATTTCGGGCAATTGATTAAGTAGCTTTAAAATATCTTTTACATTCAACTCCGAAACCACGTTTACGTTATGTACAGGCTCGGGGTAGCTTGCCAAATCATCTACAAATAAAATACGGCGTTTGCTTCTTAAAAAATCTATCGCACTATGCGATGCAATTTTAGCCATCCAGCCTTTAAACGCTGGTTCAATTTCGATTGCGTTTAGTGGCGGAACAAACTTATTTATCCCTCCAAAAATTTTA
>JAAFJW010000159.1 GCA_013298995.1 Sphingobacteriales bacterium
AGCAAAACGTATTGTGGCCCAGCGATATAAAATGGTTTGCCAAATCGTCGGGCACTACCCACCACCGCAGTAAATTTATACCCGTAAGCGAAGAGTCGCTAGAAGAATGCCACTTTAAAGGCGGTAAAGATATGTTGGCCATTTATTGCAACAACCGCCCCAATGCACAAATGTTTACGGGCAAAAGCTTAGTGTTGGGAGGTAGCCACCAAGTAAACCAACTTTCGCCCAATTCTTTTTATGGCGATTTATCGGCCGTATTGATAAAAAATTTGCCGGCTTGGGCCGAGTTTATGCGTACACCCGATATGGCTATTGCCTTGATGAACAATTACGAAGAAAAAATTGAGAAAATGGCCCGAGCCACCATTGATGTAAATGTAACCAACATATCGGGCGTACCCACCTGGACCATCGTACTGGCCAAGCGCATATTAGAAATTACAGGTAAAAATAATTTAATGCAGGTATGGCCAAATCTGGAACTGTACGTACATGGTGCCGTAAACTTTGAACCCTACCGCGAGCAGTTTAAAAACCTTATACCCAACCCCGATATGTATTATTTGGAAACCTATAATGCATCAGAAGGTTTTTTTGGCATACAAGACCAAAGCCACTCGTCCGATTTATTATTGATGCTTGATTATGGCATTTATTATGAGTTTATTACCATGGACCAAGTGGATAAAGAGTTTCCCGAAACCATAAACCTAAGTGAGGTAGTGCTAGATAAAAACTACGCCATCGTTATAAGCACCAATGCAGGCCTGTGGCGTTATATGATAGGCGATACCGTAAAATTTACTTCACTTAGCCCTTACCGCATACGCATTACTGGCCGTACCAAACACTTTATAAATGCCTTTGGCGAAGAAGTTATTATTGATAATGCCGAAAAAGCCCTCACCAAAGCCTGTAACGAAACTGGCGCATTAATAAAAGATTATACCGCCTGCCCCGTTTACTTTAAAGGCAACGATGTGGGTAGCCACGAGTGGATTATAGAATTTGAAAAAATGCCCGCCGAGTTCGAGCGTTTTATAACTATTTTAGACAATACCCTACGCGAAGTAAACTCCGATTACGATGCCAAACGCTTTAAAGATATGGCCTTAAAACGCCCCATTATACATATTGCGCCACCCAACACGTTTTACAACTGGCTAAAAAACAAAGATAAACTAGGCGGCCAACACAAAGTACCTCGCCTAGCCAACAACCGTAAATATGTAGATGAGCTATTGGAAATGATGGGGTAGGGGGAAATTTAACACTTATTGTTCAACATATTATTACATACAGCAATGCCATCCTGCCCCAGCACTCATGAAATATTTGCCATAAAATCGCAAGACGATTTTAATGCAATGGCTTTGCAGGTTTTTAACTATCAGGCGGCAAATAATACTACCTATCGGGAGTTTATTACACACCTTGGTATAGCTGTTTCGGAGGTTAAAAATGTATATCAAATTCCGTTTTTACCCATCACTTTTTTTAAGCAACACCGTATTATAACGGGCAATAATACCAGCGAAATCGTTTTTAAAAGTTCGGGTACTACATCATCGGCGCAAAGCCAACATTATGTAAGCGATATAAAATTATACGAACAAAGTTATACAAACACTTTTGAGCATTTTTATGGTGATATAAAAAATACTTGCATTTTAGCGTTATTGCCCAACTATTTGGAACGAGATGGCTCGTCGTTAATTTATATGGTGAATGATTTGATTGCCAAGAGCCAGCACAAGCAAAGTGGTTTTTTTTTGTACAATACAGATGAGTTACAGGCTATATTGGAAAATTTAAAATCTCAAAACCAAAAAACTATACTTATAGGAGTAACGTACGCTTTATTAGATTTTGTAGAAAAACATACTATAAATTTCCCTAAACTAATAGTGATGGAAACTGGCGGAATGAAGGGCAAACGCAAGGAAATAATTAGGGAAGAACTGCATGAATTGTTACAAAACGGTTTCGGCGTAAGCCACATACACGCCGAATACGGGATGACCGAACTACTTTCGCAAGCCTACGCTGCCAAGCTAGGGATTTTTAAATGCCCCCATTGGATGCAAGTACTTATTAGAGATACCAACGACCCATTAACTTTACTCGAAACAGGTAAAACAGGCGGAATTAATGTGATAGACTTGGCCAACTTACATAGTTGCTCATTTATTGCTACGCAAGATTTAGGAAAAAAACATGCCGATAATTCTTTTGAAGTTTTAGGCAGGTTTGATAATAGCGATATTAGGGGCTGTAATTTATTGTTGGGATAGGGGAGAGGTAAATGTTTGGAATTTGTGATAAATTACGTTGATATTGGCTTTTTTAAAACTATACCTATATTGCAACCCTAATTTTATCTACAATTAAATTTTAGATACACATTTAATCTCCTTAACATTGAAAAAAATACACAATAGTTTTAATGAACTCCGACACTAAACTTATACGCACCCAAACTACTCGTAGCCACAACCGCGAACACGCTACGCCGCTTTATTTAACCTCGAGTTTTATTTTTGATGATGCCGAGCAAGGCCGAGCGATATTTGCCGACGAAATGGAAGGCAATATTTATTCACGCTACTCCAACCCCAATACCACCGAATTTATTGATAAAATTTGCGAAATGGAGGGTGCCGAAGCGGGTTTGGCTTTTGCATCGGGCATGGCTGCCGTATTTGCATCGTTTGCTGGCTTACTTAAAAGTGGCGACCATGTGGTGGCTTACCGAGCTATTTTTGGTTCCACACATCAATTGTTAACTACCTTATTCCCTCGCTGGGGTATTAGTAGCACTTACGTGGATGCTGCTACACCCGATGCTTTATTAGCAGCCATTACGCCTGCTACCAAAATGATTTTTTTGGAAACCCCTTCTAACCCTGGTTTAGAACTGGTAGATTTAGCTTGGCTATGCCAAACCGTTAAACAACATCACCCACATATTATTATTAATGTAGATAATTGCTTTGCTACGCCGTATTTACAAAAACCTATGGATTATGGTGTTGATATTGTAAGCCACTCGGCCACTAAATATATGGATGGCCAAGGCCGAGTGCTAGGCGGCGTAGTGGTAGGTAAAAAAGAACTCATTAAAGAAATGATGTTTTTTATACGCCATACAGGCCCAGCAATGTCGGCTTTTAATGCTTGGCTACTATCTAAAAGTTTAGAAACCTTGCCATTACGCATGGATAGGCATTGCAGTAATGCTTTAAAAGTTGCACAAATGCTCGAAGCGAGTAAGCAAGTGCAACAGGTGCGTTACCCACATTTGCCCTCGCACCCGCAATATCAATTGGCATTAAAACAAATGAAACAAGGCGGAGGTATAGTTACCTTTATAATTAAAGGAGGTTTTGATAGTGCCAAAAAATTTATGGATGCTTTAAGCATGATTTTAATATCCTCAAATTTAGGCGATTCCCGTACCATTGCCACTCATCCAGCATCTACCACACATGCTAAACTCAGCGAAAGCGAAAGGCAAAGTATAGGTATTTTCCCAGGCTCTATTCGTATTTCGGTAGGTTTAGAAAACATTGACGATATTTTAACCGATATTGCAACAGCTTTACAAAAAACCAGTTGATGATGAAAGTAGAATTAAATAGAATGAATGATGCTGTTCATTTTGAAGCAGTAGGTACAGGAAACATAAAAGTACACATAGATGGCTCGCCCGAAATAGGTGGCCTAGGTCTAGGCGTACGCCCCATGGAAATGATTTTAATGGCCTTAGCATCTTGTAGTTCGTTGGATTTGGTAAGCATTTTAAAAAAGCAAAGGCAAGTAATCGAAAAATTTTCGGTAGCAGTTAATGGCGAACGTAGAGAGCAAATACCCACCATATTTACCCACATACATTTACTTTTTAAACTTACAGGCACACTAGATGCCCACAAAGTTGCAAAAGCTGCCGAGCTAGCCGTAAAAAAATATTGCTCGGTACACGATATGCTTGTAGCTGGTGGCGTAAATATTACATATAGTATAGAAATTAACGGCAATGTTATCTAAAAAAACCAAATATGCCATTAGGGCATTAATTGCTTTAGGCCAAAATTTTGGCAAAGATTCTATCAATATATCCACCATTGCCGAAACCGAACATATACCTAAAAAATTTTTAGAACAAATACTCCTCGAAATGCGTAATGCAGGGTTTTTGTACAGTAAAAAAGGTGCTGGCGGTGGCTACTCTTTATTAAAAGACCCTAAAGAAATTAACCTAGTACACGTAATACGCCTTACAGGTGGCCCTATTGCACAATTACCCTGTGTGAGTTTAAATTTTTACCATAAATGCGAGGAGTGTAAAGACGAAAAAACATGTGGCATACGTAATGCTTTTTTAAATGTGCGAGATGCTACGCTAAAGGTATTATCCGAAACTTCTATAGCCGATTTAATCGAAAAAGAGAAAAGTACAGAAAATGAAGATTAAGATGCTAAAAAATTATGTTACGTTGTGAAACTTTATAGTTAACGGACTAAAACGCCCTTAAAAGGCAGCAAAGTTGTAAAACTAGGTGGCTAAATCATAAAATTTAATACATTTGAATAGCCAAATACAGCGATATGATAGAACCATTTGATATTGAAATTGAACACTTAACGTACTCGGTTTTCCCCGAAGAAGAAGATGTTTTTGCCATTTTTAAAGAAGGCGTAGAGCTAATGAAAATACAAAAAGACAGCGATACCCATTGGCTAAAACTTGATGCAGCATCAGAAATGCCCCTTTTTGTGTATGATATTGAGGTTGAATTAATTGGGCAACAAATTAACCTAGAGCTCGAAAAATCGAGCTAATTGATGTACAAAAATACCAAGTTATAGGTTTTGTAATGGCATAAGTGATTGGTTTTTACTACAATTAATTCTCCAAATTAATTCTTAAGCCCGAAACCAACCACGGTAATAAAATTGGTCGAAAGCAAGACTTGATATATTTATATCTCTCATAAGAA
>JAAFJW010000016.1 GCA_013298995.1 Sphingobacteriales bacterium
CCTACGCATTAACGTAGAATTTGAGTACTCGGATAAGGTATTTGCCCGAAGTTTGGTTTTTGCAAACCAAAATTTTGAAAGCAAAAAACTAAAAATTGGTTTTAACTACTATAACGAACAAGATAATCCCAACCAACCTTTTTTACAAACACTTACCGACCCTCAAAAAGATTTTTTAAAAACCATAGGAAATAACATTAACCAAGCCTTTTATAGCAATGCCACCGAAGTAGCATTTAACCGAAACGAAGTACTATACCGCCTGGTAGATACTTTAAATACAAGTATTTATGTATATAGTGCCGATTCGTTAAAGGCAAAATACAGGCTCGGTTTTACCCTGCTAGGTAGCGGAAAAGGAAACTACAAACTTAAAACCAATGCTACTGCCAATGGTAGGGTATTCGAATATGTGCCACCTATAAACGGCATAATGCAAGGCGATTACGAGCCTATTACACTTTTGGTAACACCCAAAAAACAGCAATTAATAACCCTAAACACAAATTATAAACTAGGCAAACGCACCACCATATTTACCGAAACAGGCTTTAGTAACAACGATGTAAACCTGTTTTCGCCCATTGGCAACACACAAAATAAAGGCCTAGCCTATAAAATTATAGCCAACCACGCCCACCTTATTAACGGTAACGATAGCACAGGCCTACAACTAAAAAGCCAAATAGCTTACGAATATGTAAACAAGCAATTTAAACCGCTTGAAAGGTACCGGGCCGTAGAGTTCGACCGTGATTTTAACCTTACCGGGATAAACAATACCGCCGCAGGAAACGAAAACTGGCTAAGCGCACAACTACAATTGTACAAATCGCCTTTAAAACAAATGCTTTACCGCATCAATAAATTTGACAGGCAAAATGTTTATACAGGGTTTCAACACGCCCTTAATGCCAATTACGAAATAAAAAGCCACCAAATAGCCTACACTGCTAGCTTGCTAAACTCTCACAACAACCTTAACCAACAAGGTAGTTTTTTACGCCAATACCTTAAATACCTTAAAAAATTTAAAGGCCTCGAAACTGGCTTTAACTTCGAGCAAGAACAAAACAAAACCAAAGATATAGCTAGCAACATATACAGCCTACAAAGTTTTGCTTACCGCCAATACCAATTGGTGTTACAAAATGCGGCTACATCTAAAAATAAATTTTCATTTACATACACCACAAGGTTAGATGATTTGCCTTTCGGCGATGACTTAAAAGCGTTTAGCAAAGGCAATATTTATAGCGCTAGGGCGGAGTTTAATAAAAACCCCAATTCGCAATTATCCTTTAACACATCGTACCGAACCGTAAGCTATACCCAAAAAGATAGCCTAAAAAGCGATGAAAAAACCCTGCTAGGCCGTGTTGATTATAATTTTAAAGCCTTACGGGGATTTATCATCCTCAATACTTTTTACGAATTAGGCACCGGGCAAGAGCCCAAGCGAGAGTTTACCTACCTAGAAGTGCCCGCTGGCCAAGGCATATACGCTTGGAACGATTATAACCAAAATGGCATTAAAGAACTAAACGAATTTGAAATATCACGCTTTACCGACCAAGCAAAATATATCCGAATATTTAGAACCACCAATCAATTTATACGCTCCAATTTTACCGCTATTAACCAAAACCTAGCCCTAAACCTCGCATCGTTATTTAAAACAAAGCAAAGCAATTTTTATACCTTCATCAAAAAAATAAGTACCATAACCGCTTTACGTATTGATAAAAAACTATTATTAGGTAACGATGGTGTAGCGGCTTTTAACCCTTACCAAACCAATGTTAACAACGATAAACTATTGGCATACAACCAGTTTTTTAGAAATACGCTGTTTTTCGACCGCATAAACCCCATATTTGGTATTGATATAAATTACCAACAAACAGCCAGCCGTATATTATTAACCAACGGTTTTGATAGCCGCAAGCGCAGCGAAAACAGCCTACGCCTGCGCTGGAACTTTGTACAAAAAGCCAATTTTATGGTAGAAATAAAGCAAGGGAACAAACTTTATTTATCCGAACTTTTTGGTGCCAATAACTATGTAGTTAAATTTTACGAAACCCAGCCCGAGTTTAGTTACCAGTTTACCACCGATTTTAAAACCATACTTTCGGGCGCATTAAGCCAGCAAAAAAACGCTCCCCAGTACGGTGCCGAAAGCACTTTAAACTTTAGGCTTAGCACCGAGGTAAAATATAATTTACTTAAAAAAGGCGTGTTTTCGGCCCGTGTAAATAGTATTAACAACAGGTTTAAGGGTAAAAACAATACCGCCGTAGCTTACGAATTATTAGATGGCCTGCAACCTGGCAATAACCTTACGTGGAGTGTAGGTTTCCAGCGCACCATATCCAACGGCATACAGCTAAACCTAAGCTACGAAGGCCGCAAAGCCGCCGATGTACGTACCATACACACAGGAGGTATGCAGGTAAGGGCGTTTTTTTAGGTGGTGGTGCGGAGTGTAAATCAAACGTTGCCAAATTAATAGAAATACTTTCGTAGGGAAGTGCTAAAAAAAACATCCATATAACTCAAAATGTTCTATTAATCGAACCGAGGCTAATATGTTGTTTTAACAGTTTTTTATATTTCCTGTATTTGTTTTAATATCATTTAATTTCTGATTTTTAACAAAACCTACTGATAAGCAAATAGTAAGGGCTACAAGAATATAGGTGTAATTATCAAGCGGTACATCTATAGAGGCGGGGTCATCACAATCTTCAGTTAATTCGCCTGTGATAGGGTCTAAACACAATGCAAACAATGTTGATGAACAAATAAAAAAAGCTATAAATGTTAAAAAAATAATTCGTTTAAATTTGTTGATTTTGTTTATAATTTGAAAAAGCATTTTAATGTTAATTAAATTAAACAGAAATTAGTTTTTAGTAAATTTACTTATACCAATTGTGTTTTTAGTTTTGTGATTTTTAAGCTTAAGAAAATAAGCTCCTGAGCGGGCATCGCTAAATGGTGTTTTAAAATTTTGGGTATTTATGTTTTTAAATGATTTTACTAGCCTGCCGTTTAAGTCAAAAATATCTATATCAACTGGTTGTGTAGTTTCCCAGGTTGCATTAATTTCATTTTTAACAGGGTTCGGAAAAATCATTAACTCCTTGTTAATGCTCAAACCAAATTTTACAGAAACTATATCACTGTAACTAATAGATCCATTTATATCTACTTTTTTAAGTCGGTAATATCTAATGCCATTTAAAGGCTCGGTATCCAAAAAGCTGTATGTTAATAATTTATTAGAGTTGCCGTTTATAGCCTGTGTATTTATAGATTTAAAAACCTTTTGGTTATTTGAGCTTTCAACAACAATTTTTGAATGCTGATTTTTTAACTAAAAAACCTTGCCCTGGTGCTATTAATCTAATATCAGTTAAAGAGGATGTTGCACTACCATTTACTTTAGTATAATTATTGTTTACACCATTACTGGTAGATGCAAAGCCCGAACGATTTGGCCTTGTAATAATTAATTGGTTGGCTAAGGATGTATTATCAAGTATAAATTTGCTAAAATCTAAAGTTGAAGGGTATGGGTTTCCTATCAAATTATAGCCATCAAACGAAGTGTTTACGGCATCAACTGTGTGGGTTGCATTTATGGTTACATCGCCCGAGTTTATTGTACCAACATAAGTAGCTGTCCAATTTTCGGGGTCTGCGTAGTTATTAGTAACAATATCTCTGTTTACTTTATTGGTATAATTATCTCTGTTTCCTCTGAAAAAAAAGAAATATCCTTTTCCTTTTGTTGTTAAATCGTTTATGTTGTTAAGTACCGGATAATTATTAGTTGATGAAAATGCAACAGGCTCGTTGTAAGTCATAAACGTTGTAGCATAAGGTACTTTAACTCCGCCAGCATCCATGCCAACCCCAGCAGTTGGGCCACCTGTAACAATAAACCTTTTTTGTATTTGTTTGAAAATATTATCAGTACCAGCAACATCTACAACAGGAAAAGATACCATGCGCATACCTCGGTTTACGTTGCTTAAGCCCCCTTTAAAAAAAGATTGCACTACCACATTTCCTAAAATTTGAACATCGGTACCTAATGCCAAAATGCTTGATGTGGTATTTTGGGTTGATAGCATTACTAAATTACCGTTACTTTCTAAAATGCCTTGTGTAGGTATTAAATGGGTATTTATTTGCATTTGGTTTCCCAAAATAACCCTACCCATAGTAGTAACTAAGCCTATGGTTGTTGTACCACGGTTTAAGGTAAAGTTTCTTACATTATTGGTTGTGCCAGGTGCTAATGGGATAAAATCGGTATTGCCTGTACCTGTACTTTTACCTGGTATGCTTTGGTCGAAAAATAAAGTAACTACTGAGCCACTTCCCGTTACAATTAAATCAGACAAACCATTAGCCTGCAAGCAATTAATGGCCGAACAAACCATATCACGCTGTAGCGTAAAACTATTGCTACCTATGGCAAGTATCCCATTTGTAAGCGTACAAAAATTAGTTACCACACTAGCCCCCATGGTTACTATGCTACCAAGTCGGTTTACAGTTAATTGCGCTAATAAATTTGTGGTATTAGGAGTGGTATTATCCATAAAAAAAGTACAACTTGCTGCAACTGCACCATATGTACCAAATATTAAGGTGGCTGTACTACTGCCTACAATGGCGTTGCTGCTGCTGGTTGTAACACCACCATTTAGCGAAAGGCTATGAGTAGCAATTCTAAATTTCCCATTTTTAAGCCAAAAAGTACCATTAACATTTATGTTGTGCAATGCACTAATTCCGTTCGAATTATCAATAGTTAAATTATTGTAATCTTGCGCATTAGAAATTTGCTGTACCAGTACCCCATTGCCATTGTACACCACTGTTGAGCCATTTACACCCATTGCCAATGTGCCTATATTGGGCGATGTTGCACCCGCTATTGTTAAGGTATTATTACCCGACGAAGCCGAAGTAATGTTTAAAGTACCCGAAACTATTGCCCCAGTTGCTGTAATGGTAAGTGTTACACCTGGCAAACCAGCCTCGCCCAATTGGAAAGTAGTATTTGCACCTAAAGTTAAAGTTGTAGGTAACGATTGCGAGTTGGTTAAAATAAATTTAAAGCCATCGCCAGTAAAAGAAGTTGGTATAGTACCCGAGCCATCAGCGTTTATTCCCCAATTTGCTAAAACGGTTAAATCAGTTTGCGCTGGTTTAAAATAAAAAGTTTTAAAAATGGTAATGTTTGCCAATACCGCAGTTCGTGGGCTTTCGCAACCTACAGTCTGGCTAGCATAATAGGTATTGCCATCAACCAAAGCGGTACTGCTACTTAGTGGGCTACCACCCGAAGCTGCTGCATACCATTTTATACCTGTTCCGCTTGTGGTTGTTAAATCAGCTACAGTTGCACTATTAAAAAAAGATTGTGGGCTATTTGCAACTGGAGCTACAGGAGGTGCATTTACGGTTACATCAATTTCTAGTTTTTCACTTTCACAACCATTTATTGTTTGTGTTACATAATAGGTTCTTGTAGTTAATACTGTTGTAATGGGTAAAGGGAAACCCTCATAGTTATTGTAATAGGTTATATCACTACCTGTTACCACAATATTTGCAAATGTAGCTCCATTACAAAAATTTTGTGGCGAAGTTGCCACAGGTTGGGCTGTTCCAATATTTACCTCAACTGGTAAGCGGGGGCCTTCGCAAGTACCAATAGTTTGCGATACGTAAAAAGTTTTTGTTTCAAAAAAATAATCAAATAAGCTAGCATCAATAGCGGTACCACCAGTTGGTTCTGTGTACCATTTAATATCTGTACCAGTAGCTAACAATTCGGTAATAAAAAAACCATCACAAAAATTTTGAGGGCTAGGCGCAACAGGTGCTGGCGTTGTACAAAAAGAACTAAAACCTGCCCACACAGCTGTACCACTGTATAATGCACTTGTACCTAAAGGCACAAACAAGGGTATTGCCGAAATAGTAACACCGTTAAACACATTGACATTAATAGCTAAAGGAGTTGCCCAATTTACAACTACTGCCGCCAAACCTGTACAATTTGAAAACGCATTGGCGCCTATACTCGTTATTGAACTGGGTATAACTACTGATTGTAAACCTGTACAACCATCAAAAGCAGAAGCACTAATATGTGTTACCGTGTAATTAACACTATTAAACAAAACACTAGACTTAATTGCAGCATAGCCTAAAAAACCAGGGTTTGTACTTACTTCGGCCGTAGTTGGGCTAGTTATGGTGTATTTAATGCCACCCGAAGTAAAAGTTTGTGCAAATAATGTACCCGAGGCAAATAATGCAAGTGCAAACAGTAGTATTTTTTTCATATTTTATAATTTTATATGCTGTTTTAATATAAATTTTGTTTTTTTAAGTGTTTTTAATATGATAATTGTTTTTGTGCAAAATTAAAAGAAAGGGTATTAGTAAAAATAGGTAGGAGTACTCATTTTTTTAGACTATACTTTCCAAGTTTTAAAAACTTGGAAAGTCTAAGTCTAAAAAAAATAGGAAAATATAAAAATCTTCCCTATTTTCACGTTATGAAAAACGATTTTTATCCTGTATTAACAGCAAATAACTTTTACCATATTTATAATCGAGGCAACAACCGAGAAAATATATTTCATAAACCAGAAAACTATTTTTATTTTCTTCGGAAGTATGATACTTACCTTTCACCTTTTTTAGAAACTTATGCCTATTGTTTGTTGCCTAATCATTTTCATTTATTAGTGCGGGTGCGTAAAGAAACAGAGGTGCTATTGGCAGCAAAAGCCCTAAATTTTACCAAACAGGGTAAGCCTATAACCGATGTTGATGTAATTATATCGGAAGCGTTTAGAAGATTTTTTATGGCTTACGCAAAAGCTATAAATAAACAAAGCGGGCGCACAGGTAGTTTATTTCAGAAAAACTTTAAACGCAAATTAGTTGATAACGAAGCCTATTTTACAACTTTAGTGCGTTATATACACATAAACCCGCCGCTACACGGTATTTGCGATGATTATGGCACATATTTATACAGTTCGTACCATAGAATATTGATAGATAACCCCAGTAAACTATACAAAAAAGAGGTTTTGGCGTGGTTTAATGGTAAAAATGGGTATGTGCAGTTTCATAACACCAAATGGGCTGATGTAACAAACAGTGAGTGTTACGAGATAGAGGATTATTAGACCAAGACTAGACTTTCCAAGTTTTTGAAACTTGGAAAGTCTAGTCTTGGTCTAGTTTATACAAATAATGGTTTAGGTTCTTTTTGAAAAATAGGTAGGAGTACTATTTGCTAACTATTAGTTTTTTGGTATAGTTGCCGTTGGCTGTTTGTACTTGTATAATATAAACACCAGTTGGCCAGTTTCTCGAATCAATAGCCGTTACTTTACTATCAGTTCTAATAACTTTCATTAGTTTTCCTTCAAGCGAAATAATAAAAATAGTAGCATCTTCATTATCTGTTGCTACATTAAATACATCGCTTGCAGGGTTAGGGTAAATAGCTACATTTTGTACTTTATTCTCGCTGTAATCTTTTACTAGCTTATCGCTATTGCCTACCACATTCATCCCGCCACTGCTTACCCCTACGCCTGTTAGGGCAAAAGTATAAGGGTTTTCGTTTAGGTCGTTGTTAGGAATAGTTACCGTACATGCACTTGTACCTAAAGTGCTAGGCGTGTACTTTATACTAAAGCCTGCCGTTCCGCCTGACTCTATGCTTGTACCTAGTGGTTTTGTTAAGGTATAATTAGGGTTCGAAAACGTAACTGTTCCTAGCGTTAAGCTGGCTGTGCCTGTATTACTTATGGTGTAACTTCTTGTAAAGCTGCTGCTTAGGTTTACTGTGCCAAAATCGCAGCCTACTGTACCACTAGCTACGCTTGTACCGCTTACTATTTCGTTGTTACGCCCTTTTACTATTATTTCGGGGCTTACTCCTACGCTTGTTAAGGCAAAAGTATAGGGATTTTCGTTGCTATCGTTGTTAGGAATAGTTACCGTACATGCACTTGTACCTAAAGTGCTAGGCGTGTACTTTATACTAAAGCCTGCCGTTCCGCCTGGCTCTATGCTTGTACCTAGTGGTTTTGTTAAGGTATAATTAGGGTTCGAAAACGTAACTGTTCCTAGCGTTAAGCTGGATGTGCCTGTATTGCTTATGGTGTAACTTCTTGTAAAGTTGCTGCTTAGGTTTACTGTGCCAAAATCGCAGCCTACTGTACCACTAGCTATGCTTGTACCGCTTACTATTTCGTTGTTACGCCCTTTTACTATTATTTCGGGGCTTACTCCTACGCTTGTTAAGGCAAAAGTATAGGGATTTTCGTTTGCATCGTTACTTACAATTGATACCGTACAATTACTATTACCCAAACTAATAGGCGTAAATTTTATTTTAAATTCTGTAGTATCGTTAGGAACTAAAGTGTTAGCCGGAAATTTCACCACAGTATAATTACTATTATTAAGCGTAATTTCCCCAATAGTTAAATTGCTAGTACCCGTATTATTAATTACATAGGTGCGTGTAAGGCTACTGCCTAATTTAAGGTTGCCAATATTAGTACCTGTAGTAATACTGGTAGTGGTTGTGCCACTTACTATTTCGCTACTACGCCCCGTAATAAATATTTCGGGATGAGTAATGCTTACGGTTACAGCTGTTCTGGCACTTTCGCAGTTAATAGTTTGGCTGGCATAATAAACATTGCCGTTTACCAAATTTGTAATGGCAGCCAATGCACTACCACCTGTGGCAGTACTATACCATTTTATATTGCTTCCCGTAGCCACTAAGCTCGATACCCTTGCCAAACCTACAAAGGTTTGTGTGGCAGAAGCCGTTGGTGCTGATGGTATTGCATTAATTGTTAAATTTAATTTATCAGCAACACAATTTACAGTTGGTGTGGTGTAAACCCCAGATGTGGTATAAGTTTGACCGTTGCTTGCCCAAGTATAACTGCCGCAAGCGGTGGTTGTGGTTTCGTTATAAGTAACCGTACTGCAATTTTCTATAATGTTAAAAAAGTTAGTCCAAACAGGAGCAGCATCATAAGTAGCAACTTTATCTGGCGGCACAATAAGCGTAGCATTAGTATTGATACCAGTAAAAGCTCCTATAGAATTAATATTTAAAGGCGTTGCCCAGCTTACGGTAACCGAGGCTAAACTTGTACAATTACTAAAAGCACTGTCACCGATACTTGTTACTGAATTCGGGATTGTAATTGATGACAAACTGTTACAACTGCTAAAAGCACCATCTCCAATACTTGTTATTGAGCTTGGTAGTGTAACTGATGTTAAACTTGTGCAATTATTAAAAGTATAAGCCACGATGCTTGTAACAGAATTTGGAACTGTAACCGATAGTAAATTTGTACAATTATTAAAAGCATTGTAGCCAATACTCGTAACAGAATTGGGGATAGTAATTGATGTCAAACCAGCACAATCAAAAAAGGCAGCATCTCCAATACTCGTAACCGTATAGGTGTTGCAAATGCTACTAACCGTTGCTGGTATTGTTATAGCTCCCGATGCTGTCGGCGTAACATCAACAGCAACAGTGTTTGTGCCAGTAACCACATAGTTAATGCCATTTACTGTAAAATTAGTTGGCGCGTTTAAGATGGTTAAATTTAATTTCTCTGTTACGCAATTGGTGGTTGTACCGGTGTAAGTGCCAGAAACCGTATAAGTTTGTCCGTTATTTGGCCAAGTATAGCTGCCACATTGAGTTACATTAGTTGTATTAACCGTTGCTGGAATAATATATATATCAGTGTACCTAGCTCGACAATATTCTTCATCATTGTAATCAAAAACATATGCAGATTCTGTATATGTTTTGCCCTTATATGTATAACTACCGCAAGCAGTTATCTTATATGGTTCATCATCAAAAGGACTAAACGTCTTAATGGTCAACTCTAATTTTTCGACAGCGCAATCATTAGAAAGATCGCTATAATAGATTCCTGATTCAGAGTAACGTTTACCTTTCCACTCATAAGAAGAACAAGCTGTTTTTGTAAAAAGATATTCGGTAATGGGTGTAATGGTTAAATCTAATTTCTCGGTTACGCAATTGGTGGTTGTACCAGTGTAAACGCCCGTTGTAGTATAGGTTTGGTTGTTATTTGCCCAAGTGTAACTGCCACAAGCGGAAATGGTAGTAACGTTGTCTGTACTTGGCGTAATGGTTACGGCTACTGCGGTTCTTGCACTTTCGCATCCGTTTATGGTTTGCGAAACGTAATAAGTTGTTGTTGTTGTTAAAGCGTTTGATGTTGTTAATGCTGTTCCGCCAGTTGCGTTGGCATACCAAAGCAAGTTGGTTCCTGTGGCTGTTAAAGAAGCAATTGTAGCATTTCCGCAAAAGGTTTGCGTTGCAGCCGCAGTTGGTGCAACATTCAAAATATTGGTGCAAGATGTATTAGAAACTACACCACCAGAAGCAACAAAGTTACTGCTTGTACCCGTTAAGTCAAAATTTGCTAATGAAGCATTGTTATTGAAACCGCTTGAGTCGGTTAAAGCACTAATTGTTGTATTGGACAATCCAGCAAGACCTTGATTGAAATGCAAATTCGTAATCAACCCGCAGGCAGTTGTTGGAATTTCGCAATTCATTCGGGCTACAATTTCGGTTTGTGTTAATGCTCTGTTCCAAACTCTAAATTCATCAAAAGCCCCTTTGAAAGGAAATACAGAAACCCCTCTTGAACCTAAAAGCAAAGGTGAGATATTGTTTATAACCGCTGAACTTAACGGATTTGCTCCAGCATTAGTTGTATTTAGATCTACACCATTAATATATATTTTCGCTAACGAAGTAGTAGGATTGTAAACGCAAGCCACATGAAACCAAGTATTTTCAGGCAAAGTGTTGGCATCGGTATCTATAAAAACGCCTGCTGTTGGTATAAAGCGAATACTCTTGTTGGTTTTATTGAGATGAATTTCCATATTCTCATACCCTTTAGAGCAGACAAAAGGAACCACCACTGTAGAAGAAGCATCCCATTTGAGCCAAGTTTCTATCGTAAATTGATTAACATTAAAACTGCTGTTGTTTGCGATGGTTGCATAATCGTTGGTGCCATCAAAATCTAGGGCTGCACCTTGCTGGGCAAATACAGTGGTAGTGGTTAAAAACAAAAGGGCAAGTAGCAATTTTTTCATAATTACAAATTATATTGGTTATCACAAATTTAAAGCTGTAATGCTTACCAAAAAATAGGTAGGAGTACTTATTTTTTTAGACCAGATTAGACTTTCCTTAGACTTTCCAAGTTTTTGAAACTTGGAAAGTCTAGGAAAGGAAAGTCTAAGTCCACTAATCCTAAAAAAACCTACTATTTTTTACTGCAAAAGTTAGCAAACTATTGCTACCTGTTAGTTGCAGTTTTTTTGAAATATTATTTCGGTGGTTATCAATAGTTTTTATACTTACAAACAAGGTATCGGCAATTGTTTTGCTTGTTTTATTTTGAGCTATATATTTTAATACCAAGCATTCGGTTTTGGTTAAAGTGGCTAAAATTTCGTTTTTATCTTCGGTTTGGTTTAAAATACTAGGGTCTGATAAATAAATATTATTTGTTAAAACATTTTTAATAGCGTTGGTTAATTCGTTTACAGCATCGTCTTTAAACACAAAACCATCAATACCTTTAGCAATAACCGATCGTATAATATCAGGTTCTTTATGCATGGTAAGTATAATCACTTTTAAGGCAAGTTTAATCAGTTTTAAGTTTTCGCTTAGTTTAATTCCATTTATTACTGGCATATCTAAATCTAATATGGCAATATCGGGGTTTATGATAGTAAAGTTTTTTAAAGCCTCTACCGATGATGTGTAAGCAAAAATTTTAGCTGTTTTTAATTCATCTTGCAGTATTTCTATCAATCCTTTCAAAAAGATAGGATGGTCATCAACCACCATAATTGTTAATTTACTTTTCATTTTTAGTAGGAATTATAACCGTAATAGCTGTACCTTTATACAAGTAAGATTTAATAGTAATTGTGCCTTTTAAAATATTTACACGTTCTTTTATACCCGAAAGCCCGTTTCCTATGCCCGATGCAATTTTTAATTTAGTATCAAAGCCAATACCATTATCTTTAACATGTAGCTTAACTTGGCTATCCGTTTTTTCGATTACAACTGTGGCGTGGGTTGCTTTGGCATGTTTAAGCAAATTGTTAAGCAGTTCTTGCAGTATTCTATAAAAATTAATTTCAGTGTCTTTTGGCAAAATATCGTCAATACTTTCTTCAAAAATAGGCTTAATAATTACGCTGGTTGATTTTTGTATTTTATCAATCATTAATTTAATTGATGCAGTAATGCCAATAGTATCCAAAGTGGAAGGCCTTAAATCTTGTGCAATGGCCCTAATTTCATCTAAGGTTTCGGATGTTATAGCGGCTAATCCATTTAGTGCTTCGGTATGTGTGGGTAACATATCTTTTTTAAGTAGTAACAGTATGCGGTTTCTTATTACCAGTAAATTTTGCCCTATACTATCGTGAAACTCATGTGCCATTCGTTTACGTTCGGTTTCTAGCGTAAATATTAACGATTGCGAATGCAAAGCCGAAGATGTTAAAAGCGATTGTTGAAGCCTCGATTTTTCTTTAATAATTAATTTTAAACGCTTAGCCAATGCAAAGGTTTGTATAAATATTTGAGGTAAAATCATAAAATATAATACATACTGTGTTATAAAACTTATAGGCAGTAAACCCGCAAAATAAAACTGTGCTATTGTGCCAAACACAATTAAAAATATAACCGAAGTAAGTTGGGTTAAAAAATATTGCTTTTCTTTTTTTTGGATGTATAATACGCAAGTTAAAAGTAAAAACGCCTCGGCTGTTAAGGTAATAAGGTTAAGTAAAATATAAATTTTAAATCCTACGGGATGCCAAAAAGAGATGGCCAGTTGTAATAATAAAACAACATTAATTAATTTAAAAAAATTGTTTAAAACAGTATCGTATTTTTTAATGTTTAAAAATTCCGAAATATAAAAATTGGTACTTATAAAGCTGGCTATAAAGCCTATTGCTACAAGTTCGTTGTTCCAATAAATAGAATTTGTGAAAATAAAAAGTTTTGTAAAACCATCAAAGCTAAAAATGATACTCCACCCAAATACGTTAAATGCTACAAAATATAAATATAATTTTTGCCCCGTACTTATAAAAAAAACTAAATTGATAACAATAATAAAAAATATAATACCATATATTAAACCAGTAATTAATATAGGTTTTAATTTAACAACGTTGTAAATACGAGGGTAAATACTTAAAGGTAAAGCTATGGGTTGCCCATTACCAATAACTTGTAAATATAATATCGTTTTTTTTGAAGCTGCTGTTTTAAAATTAAAGTTTAAAAAACGCTCGGTGCTAGCAAAACCTTCACCTATATAGGTTTTTGTGTAAATATTTCCGTTCAAAATATAAACCGCAATGGAATCAGGTGTTATTGTGGCAATGTGTAATTTATAGTTTTGTAAAGGTGTTGCATTTGTAATTTCTATTTTTAACCAGTGTACATTATTGGTAATGCCAAAGTTTAAGGTATTGATATTGTTAACTTTAGTAAAATTATTAGTTTTTAAAACAGTTGCTAAGGTTATGTTTTTATTAGATGTTTCAAAACTATACACCTTAAAGCTAACACTTTGCTGATGCGAAAAAACCAACAGCGGAAATATAACAAGCCAAAACGAATATAAAAATCTCATTTTGTAAAAATAGGGTATAAGCAGGCTATTAAAAATAGGTACTGTTATTCATTTTTTATAGAAACGGGCATCCCGAAAAATTTTATCTAGCTTTTATTTATTTACGGATAGTACTTACAACTGGCTTTGCATTCATTGCGTTAATTTTTTATAAAAAAAAATCAAAAAACTAAGGCTAGCATTTTATTGCATTGGCTAGAGCCCCCACCACCTGCCTTTTTTTAACTTTAATAAGGGTGTTTTAATTCAAAAAAAATATAATCAATAGATTTTGCTTTTATATTGAATAAAAAAAACAACATTATTGCACAAAATCATAAATTAACAATAAAATCTTACATAATTTCTATAAAAAAACAATATAATTAAATTTTTACATGCTTTTATTTGTTTTATTGAGTAATTTATACATATCTTTTCAAAAAATTATAAAAATTATAAAAAATTGTGTTTAAAATATGAATTCAACCGAATTATTTAGCGCCTATCCTACCGATAGTAAAGTATGGGACGAAATGTTTTCGCCTACCAAAGTGCGAGAACCCTACAAGCGCATATTACAGTTTTTAAAACAATTATCGGCCGATGAGTTAACCAAAAAAGAGGAAATGGCTCGCCGATTATTTATGAGCCAAGGTGTTACGTTTACTGTATATTCGAGTGGCGAAGGCATCGAAAAAATTTTCCCCTTTGATATTATCCCACGTATTATTACCGCTAGCGAATGGGCATATATTGAAACAGGAATTAAGCAACGGTTAAAAGCATTAAATTTATTTTTAAACGATATTTACTCCAATCAATTTATCCTAAAAGATAAAATTATACCTATTGATATGATATACTCATGCGAGCATTATTTGCGTGAGATGCATAACCTTAAAGTACCGCACAATATTTTTGTACACATATCGGGTATTGATATTATTCGCGATTCCGACGGTACGTTTTATGTATTAGAAGATAACCTACGCACCCCATCGGGCGTATCGTATATGCTCGAAAACCGAGAAATTACCAAACGGATATTTCCCGATTTGCTGCCTCAAAACTTTGTAAAACCAGTAACTAATTATCCGCAAATATTATACAAAAACCTAGCCGCTTTATCGCCTAGGCACAATAGTAACCCTAATATTGTAATGCTTACACCGGGTATATTTAACTCGGCTTATTTTGAGCACTCGACCCTAGCCCGCCTTATGGGTATAGAATTGGTAGAAGGCCGAGACCTAGTAGTAGATAACCACCGTGTATTTATGAAAACCACCAAAGGCCTACAAAGGGTTGATGTAATTTACCGCCGAGTGGACGATGAGTTTTTAGACCCCCTTGCCTTTAATACCGATAGTATGCTGGGCGTAGCAGGCCTAATGTCGGCCTACCGCAAAGGGCATGTAGCCATTGTAAACGCCCCAGGTAATGGCGTTGCCGACGATAAAGCCACCTATATTTACGTACCCGATATGATAAAATATTACCTTAATGAAGAGCCCATATTAAAAAATGTGCCCACTTATAAAATGGAAGATGTAAGCGAGCGTGAACATGTATTTAAAAATATCGAAAACATGGTAATCAAAAAAACAAATGCTTCGGGCGGTTATGGTATGATTATAGGCAGTGCAGCTACCGAGCAAGAAATAATTGAGTATAAAAAAGTAGTAATGGAAGATCCCCGAAAATTTATAGCCCAACCTATTATCAACCTATCATCAGCACCTTGTTATATAAATGGTAAACTGCAACCTAGGCGTATTGATTTAAGGCCTTTTGCCTTATTTGGCAATAACGAAATAGAAATAGTACCCGGCGGATTAACAAGGGTGGCTTTAAAAGAGGGTTCATTGGTAGTAAACTCATCGCAAGGTGGGGGCAGTAAAGATACTTGGGTTATTAACGATAAAATTTAAAATATGTTAAGTAGAGTTGCTTATTCTTTATATTGGCTGTCCAGATATATGGAAAGATCGGACGGTATATTAAGGCTATTACGTGTAAATTATGCCTATTCGCAGGATGACCCCAAACAATTAAGCTGGCGGCCTGTATTACGTATTTTTAGCGATATGAAGCCGCCAGAAAAAATAAAAATACAATACCAAAGCCGTACCGTTTTAAAGTTTATGATTGCCGATAAAGAAAACCAAAACTCGGTATTAAACCTCGTATGCAATGCCCGCGAAAATGCCCGCTCGGTACAAGATAATGTAACCAAAGAACTATGGCAATGCTTAAACGAGTATTACCACCAAATACGGCAAAACCAGATTGAAATATCTTTACAAAAAGACGACCCAATATCTGTAATTGATAGCCTAGTAACCCAAGGAATGCACTATTACGGTACATTCGAAATTACCATGGCCCGCAGCGAAGGGTATTATTTTATGAATATTGGTAAATACCTAGAACGGGCCATACAATCCGTAGATATACTAGATGTAAAGTTTAGCGAAGTGGATTATTCATTAGAAGAAACCACCGACCCTACTTACTGGAAATTCCTATTGCTATCTATATCGGGCTACGAAGTGTTTTTAAAAAGCTACCGCTCGGCACTGGACTCTACCAATATATTAAACCAAATTATATGGAACGATAATTTTCCTCGCTCCATCATTTACTCGGTAAATAGGTTACAAAAATCGTTCGAAACCCTTAAAAGTGATAAAAATAGCGAAAGCTACAAAGCTTTAAGTTTTATGATAGGCAAACTGGAAAGCAGTATTCGCTACTCGGATATAAAAGATTTACAAGAAATAGGATTAAAACAGTACCTTCATAAAATTAAAAAAGAACTATTTGCTATTGCAGATGCTTTTAACCTTTATTACTTTGCTTTTAAATAAAACCCATTGCTTAAAATAAATTTTTTAAGTACTTGTATATTATAACTATGCCCAAATTTACCATTATACATACCACCAGCTATAATTATAACCACAAGGTGTATGATAGCGCAAACCAAATAATGCTATACCCCATTGAAGATGAGTGGCAGGAACTTTTAACACATAAATTAAAAATATCGGGCGATCCTTCAGTAGATATTTTTACCGATTATTATGGCAACAAGGTAGGTACGTTTACCAATCCCCACTTACACGAACAGTTACAAATAGAATCTACCATTATTGTTCAAACTTTAAAAAAAACATTACCTAATCGTAGTATATTTTTAGCCGACCAATGGGCTACATTGCATAGCCTAGCAAAGCAAATTCCTTATATCAATTTCCTAAAACAGGAACAAATGGCGGCTAGCGACGAAATTTTTAAAGTTGTAAACCCCCAAATACATCAAAACGAATCGCCATTACAAGTAGCCGAGTTTTTTTGCGATTATGTATTTAAAAACTTCCAATACGTAAAAGGAGTTACCACGGTAGAAACCACGGTGGATGAAATATGGAAAATAAAATCGGGCGTATGCCAAGATTTTGCCCATATACTACTCGTAATGTTGCGCTACGTAAACATCCCCGCAAGGTACGTAAGCGGCTATATATGCCCCAATCATAATGGGATGCGTGGCGAAGGAGCTACCCATGCTTGGGTAGAAGCATACATACCTGATTACGGCTGGCTAGGGCTGGACCCAACCAATAATTGCCTGGTTGACGATAACCATGTAAGGCTTGCCGTGGGCCGAAACTTTATCGACTGTAGCCCAGTAAAAGGCACTTACAAAGGCACTTCTAACCATACCTTGAGTGTAAAAGTAATTGTATCGTACGAAAACGACCCATTACCCAAAATCGACGAAGTAATCGAAACAATAACTACCGATACGGCCTTAAACTCGTACCAACGATTTATCGAAATGCAACAAATGCAACAGCAATAGTAAAATCAAAAAAATATTTAATAACTTGAACTAGCCCAATTTTCCCCTTTGGGGGCTAGGGGAGGGCTAGGGAAAAAAAAGATACAACCCTTCCTTTGTAAGGGTAAACTCCAAGCGTGTCAAAACGCCCTAATTATTACAAAAACGGTATTTATTAATCGCGAGCTCAGTTTAATACTTTTACTAGCCCACACAAGGGTTTCATTGCATTTTCCACCGTATGCGCAAAAGGCCAGTTTATAAAATTTTACAATAAAGCACATTTTTTTTGGAAATCTAATTTACCCTGCTACATTTGGCAATTGAGAAAATCTTTCTCTCACCAAAAACCAATTTTAAATAATAAAACCAAATACATGTATGGATTTTTTACAAAATAATTTAATTTACCTTATACCCTTTTCGGGGATAATAGGCATAATGGTAATGATTTACAAATCGGCCTGGGTAACCAAGCAAGATGCAGGCGATAAAAACATGACCGAACTTGCAGGCTACATTGCCGATGGTGCCATGGCATTTTTAAAAGCCGAATGGAAAGTACTTTCGTACTTTGCCGCCATTACCTCTATTTTATTAATTTACTCGGGCACACTAGTAGAAACCTCTAGCTGGCTTATTGGCGTATCGTTTATTATTGGCGCATTTACATCGGCTTTTGCAGGGTATTTGGGTATGAAAATTGCCACCAAAGCCAATGTACGCACCACACAAGCTGCCCGCACCAGTTTGGCGCAAGCCCTAAAAGTTTCGTTTACAGCAGGTAGCGTAATGGGTATTGGCGTAGCTGGCTTGGCAGTTTTGGGCTTAGGCTCGTTATTTATTGTGTTTTACCAAATGTATGTGGTAAACGTAGTGGGCGCAACCGTAAACGGAAAAGATATGGAAAAAGCCTTAGAAGTATTGGCTGGCTTTAGTTTAGGTGCCGAAAGTATTGCCCTTTTTGCCCGTGTGGGCGGAGGAATTTACACCAAAGCTGCCGATGTAGGAGCTGATTTGGTGGGTAAAGTAGAAGCTGGCATACCCGAAGACGATGTGCGCAACCCCGCCACCATTGCCGATAACGTAGGCGATAACGTGGGCGATGTAGCGGGCATGGGAGCCGATTTGTTTGGTTCGTATGTAGCCACCATTTTAGCCACCATGATTTTAGGCCGAGAAATAGTATCTAACGATAATTTTGGCGGCATTGCACCCATTTTATTGCCTATGTTAATTGCAGGTTTGGGTTTATTACTTTCTATAGTTTCTTGCAGTTTTGTAAAAATTAAAAACGAAACCGATAGCGTACAAAACGCTTTAAATATAGGCAATTGGTCATCAATAGTATTAACCGCCATTGGTGCATTTTTTGCTGTAAAATGGTTATTACCCGAAAGCGATTTTTATTTAAGCCGCGATATGGTAAACGGTACGCTAAAAGAAGGCGCAAGAACTTTTAATTCAACTGGCGTATTTTTAGCCATCATTGTAGGCTTAATTGTAGGTACATTAATGAGTTTAATTACCGAATATTATACCGCCATGGGCAAAGGCCCAGTACAAGCCATCATCAAACAATCATCAACAGGCCACGCCACCAATATTATTGCAGGTTTGGCGGTGGGTATGCAATCTACCGTATTGCCTATTTTGGTATTGGCAGCGGGTATTTATGGTTCGTTTTACTTTGCAGGATTTTACGGTGTAGCCATTGCCGCCGCAGGCATGATGGCTACTACGGCCATGCAATTATCCATAGATGCCTTTGGCCCCATTGCCGATAATGCTGGCGGAATAGCCGAAATGAGCGGTTTACCCGCCGAAGTACGTGAACGTACCGATAACCTTGATGCCGTAGGTAACACCACCGCCGCAACAGGTAAAGGCTTTGCCATTGCATCGGCAGCATTAACATCTTTAGCCCTATTTGCTGCTTTTGTGGGCGTTGCAGGTATCGATAGGATAGATATTTACAAAGCCGATGTACTTGCAGGTTTATTTGTAGGTGGCATGATTCCGTTCATTTTCTCGGCACTTTGTATTTCGGCAGTAGGTAGGGCAGCTATGGATATGGTACAAGAAGTGAGGCGTCAGTTCCGTGAAATACCTGGCATAATGGAATACAAAGCCAAACCCGAGTACGAAAAATGCGTAGCCATATCTACCGAAGCGTCTATACGTGAAATGATGCTTCCCGGAGCCATTGCTTTAATAGTTCCCATAATTGTAGGCTTTATTTTTGGTGCCGAAGTGTTGGGCGGCTTATTGGCTGGCGTTACAGTATCGGGCGTATTGATGGGTATTTTCCAGTCAAACGCTGGTGGTGCTTGGGATAATGCCAAAAAATCGTTCGAAAAAGGAGTGCTCATTGATGGCGAAATGTATTACAAAAAATCGGAGCCACATAAAGCTTCTGTAACTGGCGATACCGTTGGCGATCCTTTTAAAGACACTTCTGGCCCATCAATGAATATTTTAATAAAGCTAATGTCGATAGTTTCGCTAGTAATAGCCCCACACATTGGCATTAAAAGTGCCGAAAAAGTAGGTTTAATTAATAAACCTAAAACCGAACAAGCAGCAAAATTAATTAAAACAGAAAACGTAAATCGTAATTTTTAAGAGATAAATTTGGGCGTTCCCCGAAAAGGGTCGGGCTTTTCGCTCATAGCTTTTTTGGCTGGTTTGCTACGCTGCACCAGCCAGAAAAGGCTATCCGCTTCAATCCCTAACGCAAAACCCCGTAAAGCAATAAACTTTACAGGGTTTTTTGGGTATATTTTTTGGATAAAAAACAAAAAAAACGGAGATTGATTTTATAATCAACCTCCGTTTTAAAATATAAATTTAAACTATAGCGAATTTACAAATTTTGTAAGTTTCGATTTGTTATTTGCTGCTTTGTTTTTATGAATTACATTTTTTTTAGCCAAACGATCAAGCATCGAAGTTACTTTAGGTAATAAAGCCATACCTTCTTCTTTGCTAACTGATGCTCTTAACCTTTTAATAAAGGTTCTAGTGGTTTTTGCTTGGTAGCGATTACGCAAGCGTTTAGCTACGTTTGATCTAATTCTTTTTAACGTTGATTTATGATTTGCCATATTAAGCTTATTGTTCCTGTATGATTATGCCGTTTTTACGAACTGCAAATATAAGCCGAAATAACTAAAATACAAATGGAAATTTTAATTATTTTGTTTTAACAATTTATTTACATTAAACACTTAATTTAGCTTATGCTTAAAAATAAATATTTACTCTTACTATTAATCCCTAGCCTTATTATTTTAGGTTCGTGGGGATTTTTTGCTCATCAACGTATTAACAGATTAGCGGTTTTTACCCTGCCCGATAATTTAATAGGTTTTTACAAAAGCAATATCAATTACATTAGCGAACATGCCGTAGATGCCGATAAACGGCGTTATGCCGATTCGCTCGAAGCGCCTAGGCATTACCTTGATGCCGACCATTATGGCGTTTCGCCATTTGATAGTATCCCAAAAAAATGGAACGATGCCGTTGCTAAATACTCCGAAGATAGTTTAAATGCCTATGGTATAGTGCCTTGGCAAATACAGCGCACTTATTTTAAATTGGTAAAAGCGTTCACCTTACGTGATTCGGCTTTGATACTAAAATACTCGGCCGATTTGGGCCATTACGTAGGCGATGCCCACGTTCCTTTACACACCACCGAAAACTATAATGGGCAATTAACCAAGCAAGTAGGTATTCATGCTTTTTGGGAAAGTAGGCTTCCCGAGCTTTTTTCGGACAATTACGATTACTTTGTAGGCCGAGCAAAATATATTGATAACCCATTAAACGAAGCTTGGAAAATTGTACAAAACACCTACACTAAACTAGATTCGACCTTAGTACTAGAAAGAGAATTAAATAAAACTTTCCCTACCGACCGTAAATATACTTTTAGCGAGCGTAACAATAAGGTAATTAAAGAATACTCGGTTGATTATTCCACAGCTTATCATAAAGCCCTTAACGGGATGGTAGAAAAACAAATGCGTAGCGCAATTTTTGAAATTGGTAGTTTTTGGTACTCGGCATGGGTAGATGCTGGCCAACCCAACATGAAAAACTTGGTTTATAAAGGACAAACCGCTGCCGAGAAAAAAGCAATTGATGAAGAAGAAAAACTTTATTTAAAAGGTAAAGTAATGGGACGACCAGAAAATTAATTCGTACTATTTTTTGCTTTAAATGCGGCAATAATTGCTGGTGCTGTGGTTAAAACAATAATTACCATAATTAATTCGGTAAAATATTGTTTTACAGCAGGTATATTACCAATTAAAAAACCCATAAATAAAAAGCTAATTATCCAAGCTAAACCACCCACGATATTAAAATAGGTAAAACGCCCAAAAGGCATTTTGCCTATGCCTGCTACAAAAGGGGCAATGGTACGAAAAATAGGCATAAAACGACTAAAAATAACGGCTTTACCACCATGCTTACTAAAAAAAACATTCGTTTTTTCGTAGTATTCCAGCTTCAATATTTTATTACCAGCTTTAAATACCCTAGCTCCAAAAAAACTACCCAAAAAGTAATTGGTGGTATTACCTATAATAGCTGCAATACATAACAAAACACATAATAAGTAAATATCTAAACCAGTATTACCTTTGGCTATAATAGCACCTGCGGCAAATAGCAACGAATCGCCTGGTAAAAAAGGAGTGATTACAAAACCTGTTTCGGCAAAAATAATAAGGAATAGTATAAGGTAAGTCCAAACTTTGTAATTACTAATAATTTCGCTTAAATGAACATCAATATGAAGGATAAAATCTAAGATACTTTTTAAAATTTCCACAGTTAAATTTTTTTTTACAAAAGTATAAATATAGCTTGTAATACAGTATTAAATTTAAAACACGATAAACAATAATGAAGTGAAAAACGCTTTAACTTGCTGTTAATGTTATATTTAAGTTAAATAAAATTTATTAATAAAAACATCACCCACACAATATAAACGAATAAACAATGGAACGAATTATTTTTTTAACCTCATAAGGGGTATGTATATTTTATTTTTATAAATTGCAGGCAGCATAAATCTAAGCGTTTTTTAGCAATTTAATAATCCTAAATACCTGTATATAATTTTATGTTTTGTTTTATTGATTACTGTTTTTTAGCTTTCAATATCTAACGCAATTTTGTATTAATTTTAAAATGAACAATTTAAAACGAAATTAATTTATACCGCTTGGCCAAAGCCAAAGGTAATTAACCCTAAATGCGCTTAAATAAACTCGAAATAAAAGGCTTTAAAAGCTTTGGCGATAAAGCAACCGTAAATTTTAACGAAGGCGTAACGGCCATTGTTGGGCCTAATGGTTGCGGAAAATCGAACGTTATTGATGCCATACGCTGGGTACTGGGCGAGCAAAGCACCAAAGCCCTGCGTAGCGAAAAAATGGAAAACATTATTTTTAATGGTACCAAAAACCGAAAAGCAGCACAACTGGCCGAGGTTTCGCTCACATTTGATAATACCAAAAATATATTGCCCACGGCTTACTCGCAGGTTACACTTACCCGTAAACTGTACCGCACTGGCGACTCGGAATACCGCCTAAACGATGTGCAATGTAGGCTAAAAGACATTACCGATTTGTTTTTAGATACAGGCATTGGCTCCGATTCGTATGCCATCATCGAGTTAAAAATGATTGATGAAATTATCGTAAACAAAGAAAACTCTCGCAGGGCTTTGTTTGAAGAAGCATCGGGCATATCAAAATATAAGCTCCGCAAAAAGCAAACTTTTGCTAAATTAAAAGATACCGAAGCCGATTTAAGTAGGGTGGATGATTTGCTTTTTGAGATTACCAAAAACTTAAAAGTATTAGAAAACCAAGCCAAAAAAGCCGAAAAATATAACGTTTTAAAAGAAAATTATAAAAACCTTAGCATACAATTTTCTACTTTTAAAATCGAAGGATTTAGAAACGCATTACAAAAATTAGAAACACAAGAAAATCAGTTTAATAACGAAATAATACAAGCCACCACCCAACTAGATGTAAATGATGCGCTAATACAAAAATTAAAATTAGAATACCTAACCGAAGAAAAAAATTTAAGTGTACAGCAAAAAGCCACCAACGATTTTGTAGCCAAAATAAAAGCCTACGAACACGAAAATAAAATTAAAGACCAACAAATATCTTACCTAAACGAGCAAAAAAAACGTATCGAACAGGATTTAGAAAAAGATAAAAACCAGCTAAATCATGTTTTATACAACCAAAAACGTTTAAGCGCTGATAAAGCAACAGAAGAGATTTTATTAACTCAAAAGGTAGGCGAATTAGCCGTTTTACAACAAGATATTGATACCTTAAAAGCGCAACAAGTTGTACAAAAAAAGGAATTAGAAGCCTTTAGTAATCAAAATACAAGCCTGCAAAACCAAATTTACCAAATCGAAAAAGAACGAGATATTTTACAAATACAAAAAGATACACTTTTAAACGAGCGTTTAAGAAACACACAAGATGCAAACGCTAAAAATTTAGAACTAAACGATTTTAACGCCGCCCTTGCCAAGCTTTTGCAAAATCAAAATCATACCCAAACCCAATTAAATAATGCCCTGCTTTTTGAGGACGAATTGCTTTTAAAAATTACCGAAACCGAAAGCCAATTAACCATTTTAAAAGATACCCTAGCTACCGATACCCGAAAACTAGATGCCCGCCAAAACGAGTATAACCTTACCAAAAGCTTGGTTGATAATTTAGAAGGCTACCCACAATCTATCCGTTTTCTTAAAAAAAATGCGGTTTGGCAAAAGCCAGCCCCACTTTTTTCGGATATTTTATTTTGTAAAGAAGCATATAGAGTTGCCATCGAAAATTATTTAGAACCGCTAATGAACTATTATGTAGTAAATAATTATGCCGATGCCATTGCAGCAATAAAATTGTTAAACAACGCATCGGCTGGTAAAGCGGGGTTTTTTATTTTAGATAATTACCAAAACTTAGGCACCAATACAACTGTACAAACGCCGCTAAATGCTATTTCGGTATTAGATGTTTTAGAGGTTGATACCAAATATAAAAAGCTTTGTACCCATTTATTACAACACGTTTTTTTGGTTGATGATGATTTAGAAAGCCATTTAAACATGGATAAAATTGATGAGAATTTGGTTTTTTTAGGCAAATCGGGCAAGTTTAACAAAACAAAATATACGCTTTGGGGCGGCTCTATCGGTTTATTTGAAGGAAAGCGCATTGGCCGAACAAAAAATTTAGAAATGCTAGCCAAAGAGATTAAAGGCTTAGAAGATGGAGCTGAAAAGTTAAAATTAAAAATTCAAAATCTTGCAACCGAAAAAGAAAATTTAAAATCATCTTCAAAAAAATCCGAAATTTTAAACCTTCAAAACATAAAAAACAAGCTAGATAACGAGCTAATATCGGTGCAAACCAAACAACAACAATACCAAAGTTTCATACAAAACAGTACCAATGTAAAACTAGATATCGAAAATAAAATTGCTACCATTAGCGAAAGTTTAATAAACATACAGCCTAAATTATTGGCATTTAAGCAACAGCAAGAAACCTTAAAACAACAAATATTTACCTTACAAACTACTTTTACGGCTTTAACCGAAACCATAAGCGTACAAAGTGCCGATTTTAATGCCAAAAATATCAAGTTTTACCAGCAACAAAGCAAACTAAACAGTATTGTTAAAGATTTAGATTATAGGCAAAGCCAGCTACAAAACCTGCAAAAACAAATAGATAAACTGGCCTTTGATTTACAAAAAAACTTTAGCGAAATTGCCGAAGTGTCTAAAAAAAACAGCTTGCAAGACGATGAACTTATAACCCTTTACCAGCAAAAAACAGAGATGGAAAACGGCCTACAAAGTGCCGAAAAAACATATTACACCCTGCGTGGCACCATTGCCGATGTAGAAACCCAGCAAAGCGATTTACGCAAGAAAAAAGAAACTAATAATTATTTATTAACCGAGGTAAAGGACAAAAAAACCAACCTTAAAATAGAACTTAATAGCTTAAAAGAACGCCTTAGCTTAGAGTTTGGCATTGATATTGAGGAACTTTTAGATACCCAAATACCCGATAACGAAACCGAAGAAAGCCTAAAAACTAAAATCGACAAAATAAAAACCCAAATTGCTGATTATGGGGCTATAAACCCAATGGCAATGGAAGCATACAAAGAAATTAGCCACCGTTTTACTTTTATTGAAGAACAAAAAACCGACCTTTTAACGGCCAAAAAATCGCTATTGCAAACCATTGCCGAGATTGATAATACAGCAAAAGAAAAGTTTATGGAATCGTTTACCCAAGTGCGAGAAAATTTTATAAAAGTATTTCGTTCGTTATTTAACGAAGAGGATAATTGCGATTTATTGCTAAGCGATGCCGAAAACCCTTTAGAATCAGATATTAACATTATAGCCCGCCCCAAAGGCAAACGCCCACTTACCATTAACCAGCTTTCGGGAGGCGAAAAAACTTTAACTGCAATAGCTTTGCTATTTTCGCTTTACTTATTAAAACCTGCCCCATTTTGTATTTTCGACGAAGTAGATGCCCCGCTTGATGATACCAATATTGATAAATTTAATAATATCATTCGCAAATTTTCGTCCGATTCGCAGTTTATTATTGTATCGCACAATAAAAAAACCATTGCCTTTACCGATATTATTTACGGCGTAACCATGGTAGAGCAAGGGGTTTCTAAACTGGTAGCGGTTGATTTAACTACGGTTGATTGATTTTTATCTCTTTTTTTTGTCCGTCCCCGTTGGTTGAAGCCAAACGGTGAAAAACAAAAAAACGCTTTCTAAATTAATAGAAAGCGTTTACATATTATTAATTAAAAAAAAATTATACCTCTTCAGTAGCTTCTGTTTCAGAAGCAGCTTCAGCAACTGGTGTAGCTGTTTCAACTTTTTCAGCTACAATTTTAGCTTTTTTAGGTGCCGCAACCACTACTGGTTCTGCAACAACTTCTGTAACTGCACCATTTTTAGCGGCTTTAGCAGCTGCAAAATCAAATGGTAAAACCGAAACGTACGATTTGTTATCAGCTTTTTTGCGGAAAGATACTTTGCCAGCTATTAAAGCAAATAGGGTATGATCTTTACCAATACCTACATTTTTTTCGGGGTGATGTTTGGTACCACGTTGCCTAACAATAATATTACCAGCAATTGCTGCTTGGCCACCAAATATTTTGATACCCAAACGTTTGCTATGCGATTCTCTACCGTTGTTAGAACTACCCGCTCCTTTTTTATGTGCCATTTTTGTATATTTTATATGTTAAGCCAAAGGCTTAACTAGTTAGCGAATGAATTAAATCGAAATACTATCGATAATGATTTTGGTAAAAAACTGGCGATGACCATTTTTCTTTTTGTAACCTTTTCTACGTTTTTTATGAAAAACAATTACTTTATCACCTTTTAAATGAGACACGATTTTTGCCGAAACTTTAGCACCGCCCACAGCAGGCGTACCTACTGTAAATGCACCATTGTTTTCAATCATTAAAACGTTGTCAAATTCAATGATAGCGCCCTCATCTCCTTGTAGCCTGTGTACAAAAAGGTGCTGGTCTTTAGCAACTCTAAATTGCTGGCCTGCTATATTTACTATTGCGTACATATTTTAAATTATTTATTTTTTTTATTGAGGGTGCAAATATAAAAATTTAGTTCACATAATCAAACCTAAATATAAAAACAGTAAAACACCAAAACAGTACTTATAAAAGATGTGATGTGAAAAGCTAGCTCAACATTAGGCTAAGCATAGCACCTTAGGTGTATATGATACATATAGCACAAAAAAAACCTTACCATTTTAGTGGTAAGGTTGTGAAGATGTTAAATGATATATGATAGAAATTAGCTTAGGCTAATTTAACATTTACTGCATTTAATCCTTTTTTTCCGTCTTGAAGGTCGAAAGTTACTTCATCATTTTCTCTGATTTCGTCAATCAGGCCAGAAGCGTGTACAAAGTATTCTTTGCCGGTTCCGTCTTCTTTAATAAAACCAAAACCTTTGGTGTCATTAAAGAACTTTACTGTTCCATTGTTCATTTTGTGATAATTAATTTCAACAAAAATACCAAGTAAAATCGGAATAACAATATTATTTTTTGTTTTTTTTCAAATCAACATTTATTAAAGGCTTGTAAGTGTTGATAATAATAAAAAATATTTTACCCAAACGGCAATTTTATGCTATTAATAAAACTGTGTTTTACGCTATACAAAAAATTAAACAGATATTTGTAACAGTTCATGCTCCAAAAATGTTTTTAACGAAAGTATTTTAATGCCATGCGCATTGCTTATTGTGTAGGCATTGGGCGTAATAACATAATTTTTTGTAGTTTGTAAATCGTTTATCGCCTCGTAAAAGCCTTTACTTAAACTAGGGGCATCAGCGTATTTTATTTCGATGGCTGCCACTGGATTAATTCCTTTTACTAATACTACATCTATTTCGGCACCGTGGTGGGTGCGGTAATAATACATTTGTAAAGATGCGGGTAATAGGGCATACATTTGCTCAATCACATAGCCTTCCCACGATGCGCCTAAGCCTGGGTGTGTTTGTAATGCTAAAGCCGAGTTTATTTGTAGCAAATAATGCAAAATACCTTGTGTTCTGATATATATTTTTGGCGATTTTACCAATCGTTTACCATTGTTGCAAAACCATGGCGGCAAGCGTATTATAAGGTAAGCACCTTGCATATAATCTAAATATTTTTTCACGCTAGTACCTGTAATACCTAGTGATCTACCTACATCTTCCATGTTTTCTATCCCACTATTTATATGCGCCAGCATGCCCCATAATTTAAAAATAATTTGCGGGTTAAGGTTAATATTAAATAGTTGATTTATATCACGGTAAACATACGTTTGTATAAAACTTTGCACCCACTCGGTCCACATTTTATCGGATTTTAATAATAGAGCCTCGGGAAAACCGCCTCTAAACCAATGCTGCTCTTGGCTTATATTGGCCGCCAAGGCTTCTAATAAGTTTATTTGGCTTATTTCTTTATAAATTACACGGCCAGCAAGGCTTTCGGATACGCCTCTAACAAGTTTAGGGTCGGCTGATCCTAATAATATAAACCTACCTGATACACGGTGTTCATCTATAATATTACGTAATGATGAAAGTAACTGAGGTAAATTTTGCACCTCGTCTAGCACTACAATATCATCTTTTAGGCCTTGTAATAAATCATAGGCATTGGTTTGTAGTGCATATAAATCGCTTTCTTTTTCGAGGTCGAAGTAATGCGCTTTTTTAGAAAAATCGGCAGCTATGTTTTTGGCGAGTGTAGTTTTGCCTATTTGCCTTGGGCCGTATAGCATTACCGCTGGAAAATTTTCCAGAATCTCTATAATACTTGCTTTTATACCTCTATCAATCATCCCACAAATATATAATTAATCATGAAATATTCAAATGAAAATTGTATTTTTCACGGTTAATATAAAAAATTAATAGTGAAAAATTAAAATAATAATTTAATTATTCACTATTAAAAATAAAAAATACCGTGAAATATTCAAATATAAATTGAATATTTCACGGTATTTGTATCAATATTTTTAGATAAAATCGTACTATAAATTATGCAATGATTTTATAATAAAGCTAAAATAATTTTTACAACGTATATTAAAGTTTATTTTTTTTTAAATTGATTGTAGATTAAATTTTTTTACAAAAAAAAGCTACCTCATATAAATGTGAGGTAGCTTTAAATAAATTATGTATTTGTGTTAATATCTGTAAGCATCCGATTTAAAAGGGCCAGCTACTTTAACGCCAATATAATCGGCTTGGTGGGCATCTAGCTCATCTAACTCTACACCAATTTTAGCTAAGTGTAAACGGGCAACTTTTTCGTCAAGATATTTAGGTAATACATATACTTTGTTTTCGTATTTACCTGGGTTAGTCCATAACTCTAATTGTGCTAGCGTTTGGTTGGTAAACGATGCCGACATTACAAACGATGGATGGCCTGTAGCACAACCAAGGTTTACCAATCGGCCTTCGGCCAATATAATTATATCTTTACCGTCAATAGTATATTTATCTACCTGTGGTTTAATTTCTATTTTGGTGTCTCCGTAGTTTCCGTTAAGCCAAGCCATATCTATTTCGTTATCAAAATGGCCGATGTTACACACTATCACTTTGTCTTTCATGGCTTTAAAATGCTCGCCACGTACAATATCGCAGTTACCTGTAGTGGTTACCACAATATCGGCTTCTTTAACGGCGGTAGCAAATTTTTTCACTTCGTAGCCTTCCATTGCTGCTTGTAGGGCGCAAATAGGGTCTATTTCGGTAACAATTACACGCACACCTTGCGAGCTTAATGATTCGGCGGAGCCTTTACCCACATCGCCATAACCGCATACTACGGCTACTTTACCGGCCATCATTACATCGGTGGCTCGGCGTATAGCATCAACTAATGATTCGCGACAACCGTATTTATTATCAAATTTAGATTTTGTAACCGAATCGTTTACGTTTATAGCTGGTAAATGTAATGTTCCGTTTTTCATGCGGTCGTACAGGCGGTGTACGCCTGTGGTGGTTTCTTCGGAAAGGCCTTTAATGGCAGCAATTAGCTCGGGGTAACGGTCGAAAACCATATTGGTTAAATCGCCACCATCGTCTAATATCATATTTAATGGCTCGCGGTTTTCGCCAAAAAACAGGGTTTGCTCAATACACCAGTCAAATTCTTCTTCGTTTAAACCTTTCCAAGCGTAAACCTGTATGCCTGCAGCGGCAATGGCAGCTGCGGCATGGTCCTGTGTAGAAAAAATATTACATGATGACCACGTAACCTCCGCACCAAGTGCAACCAAGGTTTCGATAAGTACGGCCGTTTGTATTGTCATGTGTAGGCAACCTGCAATACGAGCTCCTTTTAAAGGCTGGCTTTCGCCAAACTCTTCTCTAAGTGCCATTAAACCTGGCATTTCGGCTTCGGCAAGGCCAATTTCTTTTCTTCCCCATTCGGCTAGGGAAATGTCTTTCACTTTGTAAGGGATAAATTTTGTCTCTACTGATGACATAGCTGTTGTGTTTTAGTTACCTAAATGATAAGGTAGGGGTTAAAATTATAGTATAAATAAATGTAAAATTTTACATTTATGATTAACTGCAAAGTTGCGCATTTGTTTTCCTTTTGTCAAACGTAATTGTACGAATAGTTTGGTATTGTATAAAAAATATTGTTTTTTATGGTTTGATAAGGAAAAAAAAATTATATCTTTATTTTAGCCGTTTATAACCGAAGTGCATTTATATTGCTTAACATTTTCTAGATATGAGTTTTATTTTAAACCCTGTTGATGTTGTTGACACTATTAGTCACAATGATTTTACAAATAATTATTTAAAAGCTGGGAAGCCACTTGTAATTAAAAATTTAGCTAAAGAATGGCCTGCTTACCAGCTATGGAATCCCGAGTATTTAAAAAAAATGGTGGGTAACCCTATTGTGCCTTTATACGATAACTCAAAAGCCGACCCCTCAAAACCCATTAACTCGGCAGCTACAAGTATGCCTTTTAGCGATTATATTGATTTAATACAATGCGAACCCACCGAATTACGGATATTTTTTTTTAATATTTTTAAGCATGCGCCCCAATTATTAAAAGATGTAATTATCCCCAAAGATTTGATGGGTGGCTTTATAGAAAACATGCCAGCCATGTTTTTTGGAGGGTCTAATTCGGTAACATTTTTACATTATGATATTGATTTACCGCATATATTTCATACCCATTTTTGCGGTAAAAAGCATGTTATACTTTTTGAAAACAAATGGAAACGTAGGTTATATTGTATCCCTAATGCAACGTATGCGTTAGAAGATTATGATGTTTTACAACCTGATTTTAAAAAATTTCCAGCCTTAGAAGGTGTAGTTGGGCAAGAGGTATATTTAGAACATGGCGATACTTTGTTTATGCCTAGCGGTTACTGGCATTGGATGAAATATGTAACAGGTTCGTTTTCGTTAAGCCTAAGGGCTTGGGATGCATCGTGGCCACGTAAAGCGCATAGTTTATATAACTTGGCTATAAAAGGTGGTTTAGATAGTGTATTAAAAATGGCTTTTAAAAGCAATTACGTTGGCTTTAAAGAAAAACTGGCCATTAAATGGGCCGAGGAAGCGTTACGAAAATCAAAGAAATAAGCTATTAAATTACAGGTAAATAAGCCATCGCAAAGGCCAATTGTTCATTTTGGTTTAAATTGGTGTTATCTAAAATTACGGCATCGGTAGCTCTTATCAATGGGCTAACTTCTCGGGTTGTATCCTGAAAATCTCGGTGGGCTAGGTTATCAAATACAGCTTCGAGGCTTACGTTTTGGCCCTTGGCCTGCAATTCTTTATACCTTCGTTCGGCCCGTGTTTTAGGGTCGGCGGTCATAAATAATTTGAGGTAAGCATCAGGGAAAACAGTAGTGCCAATATCTCTGCCATCCATTACAATGTTTTTTTGTTTTCCCATTTTTTGTTGCTGCTTTACCATACATTGGCGTACTTCTTTTATAGTAGCTATTTCGCTTACATGTTGCGATACAGGCATTTGCCTTATTTCTTCGGAAACTTCTTCGCCATTTAATAATACATGTGATTGGTAATCTCTCGAGTGAAAATCAATATCAATATGTTGCAAAGCATTGCTAATAGCGGCATGGTTGTTTAAATCAATACTTTGCCTTAAAAAAAACAAAGTTACCGCCCGGTACATTGCGCCGCTATCAATGTAAATGTAATTTAGTTTTTGCGCTAAAGCCTTAGCCAAGGTGCTTTTACCGCATGATGAGTAACCATCAATAGCGATTACAATATTTTTTTTCATTGGCTGTAAAAATACAATTTTGATTTTATAACGCTGGTGTATGGGAGTATAAAAATCTGGGCATATTTAAGTACTGTTCAAACTCAGATAGAAGAAAACAAAAAGGGGAAAATCCTGCCTGACAGCATTGATATTATCATGCTAAGATGCGGCTATGTTTACCCTTTTCGGTGTTGTATTAAATTATACCAAAATTGTAATTTTTTTGATAGGGTAAAGATATGAGGTGGCGGGGCTAGCCTTGGTGATGAAATGCTAGCCTTGGTTTTTCAACATATTTTTAAAACAATTAGGGCAAATGATGTGGGGATTTGCGTATTTGTATCCGTTTTATAGCCAGCTGGTTGTATAAAAACGGTATTGAATTTTATTGGCTCCAAAACTTTGGGTACTGATACTTACAAAGGTATCCACACGCTTATTACTGTGCCATGGCCAATGTGGCTATCGAAATCAACGGTGCCTTTAAGGTAGGCTACACGGGTGCTTATATTTTTTAAGCCAATTCCTTCAAATTTTTCTAGTAAATTTTTATCAAATCCTATGCCATTATCTTCGATGGTGGCGGTTACGCTTTCGCTATCTTTTACCAGTTGTATATCCAGTTGGCTGGCTTTGGCGTGTTTTATTACATTGTTTACGGTTTCTTGTAATACACGGTAAAGTACAATTTCGGTATTGTTATTTAGCCTATTATTTAGGCCAATGGTGTGTAGGTTTACTTGTAGGCTTTCTTTATCTATATTATCAATAAAATCTTTTATGGCCGATGCCAAGCCCGATTTTAATAACACATTGGGCATCATTTGGTGCGATATGCTGCGTACTTCTTTGCAACTTTGGTCCACTAGGGCTATGGTTTTTTGTGCCAATGCTTCGTCGTCGGTATTGGTAATTTCTAGCCTAGCTAATAAGCCCGATAGGTTCATTTTTACTACCGAAAACAGCTGTCCTACGCCATCGTGTAAATCGCCAGCTATGCGTTTGCGTTCTTTTTCTTCGGCTTCTAAAACGGCTTTGGTGGCTAGGTCTTGTTGTTTTATAATTTCGGTTTTTAACCTTGTTTCTTGCTTTAGTTTGTAGCGGTTGTAAAACAAAAATCCGAGTAAAATGGTGGTTAGTAATGCAGCCAAACTAAGTGCTAAATAGGTGTTACGCTTGGCTACGGTTAGTTTTTGAATTTTGTTTTCTTTGTTTAATAGGTTAATATTTTGTTGTTTTTTTTCGGTTTCGTATTTTATTTGCATTTCTGCGATTTCGGCGGTTAAACTTTTTTTGTAGATGGTATCTTTTAAATCAATTAATGCTTCGTTGTACAAAAATGCTTGCTTGTAATCGCCTTTTTTTCTGTAAACATTACTGATATTTATTAAAGCGTTTTCTAAATCTTCCATATTATTATTGGTTTTAGATAGGGCAATGCTTTGCTTATAATAATCAATTGCTTTTGTAAAATTTTCGGTTTCTTCGTTTATCTGCCCTAGGTTGGTTAAGCAACTTGCTTCGCCAAAGGCATTATGAATAGCCCGAAATTTAGCCATGCTTTTTGTAAGAAACAGCTCGGCTTTGGTATAATTTTTTA
>JAAFJW010000160.1 GCA_013298995.1 Sphingobacteriales bacterium
ACCAATTCGTTATACCATTGCGAATAATCTTCTGTTCTGCTTGTTAAACCTTTACTCATATATTAGTTTGGAATTATAATTGTGCTATTATTGTATTAAATGTTTCAAAGTTATAATTTTAAAACATAAGTTTTTTAAACCTGCTTAAACCTTTTTAATTTTTGCTCGTCTTAAAAGACATTAAACCACAGCATATTTTTTACATAAAATTTTACAGCCATGAAAAAAAATACAATTAAGTTTTTTGGGAGCATTACCTTACTCATTTTTTGTTTTACTACCTATTCGTATGCACAAAGAGCAATTAAAAAAACCATTGACGATGATGTGTATGAGAACGATGTAGTAGCTAAAAAAATAGTTTACACCACTTACACCGCACCACAAGCACAAAGCAATGATAATGTAAGAGATTATACCAAGCAAGATGAACAAGCGTATAACCAAGATAACGACCAGTACGTGGACGATAATCGTGATTATACAAATGATAATTATATTGATAATAGCCGTATAAATTATACCGCTCGCATCAATAGGTTTAATGGCTGTAATGATTTTAGATGGCGAAACTATTATGGAGGCAGCTGGGGTTACGATCCTTTTTTTGATGACCCATTTTATTTTGGATTTAATAATTTTAACCGTTTTGGATTTGGCGTAGGTATAGGCTTTGGAGGATGGGGTGGCGGATGGAATAGTTGGAATTACTATGGATCTATGAACCCATGGAGTCCTTGGGGAGGTATATATTCGTGGTATAATCCTGTTTTTTACGGCAATAACTGGGGCGGCGGCTGGAATAACGGCTGGGGCGGTGGCTGGAATAATGGCTGGGGTGGTGGCTGGAATAATGGTTGGGGAAATAACGGATGGAATAATGGTGGAGTAGTAAATAATAGAAATAAACCACGCCCTAATGGAGGATACCGAGAAGCTGAAGGTAACGATACAAGCCGACCAAACTCTAGAGGCGATGGCGCAAGAAACCCTAATGTAAATGGAGGTAATATGAGTGGACGACCAAGCCGAGGAGATGTAGAAATAGGTAATCAACCTTTAGATAATAGCGGAAGGGGTGGTATAACAGGCAATACACCTCGCCCAAGTCGAGATGAGGCTAGGGCTATTTATAACCAGCCCGTTGATAATAGCGGAAGAGGTAGTATCCCTAGCAATAATATACCTCGCCCAAGCCGAGAGGATGCAAGGTCTGTTTATAACCAGCCAGTAAACAACAATGGCAGAAACGATGGCCCAGTGATGCAAAGACCTACCAGAGAACAAGCTAGACCTATATATGACAGCCCACGGCGATCAGAAACGCCACAGCAACCTACCCGTACCGAAGCCAGGCCACAACGCCAAGATAGCGGATATGATAGGCCAAGTAACTATGGTGGTGGCGGATATGGTGGTGGCGGCGGATATGGTGGCGGAGGTGGTGGTGGCTACGGCGGCGGTGGCGGCGGAGGAGCTAGACCAGGTAGAAATTAAATTACAATAACTTATGAATTTTAAAAAAATAACTTTTACAGTTGCTATAGTAGCAGCTGCATTAACAACCTTTGCCCAATACAATGCAGATGCCTTTAGGTTTTCGGGTGCAAGCAATAGCGCAACTGCAAGGTTTAATGCTCTAGGGGGCTCACAAACATCAATTGGAGGTGATTTAACTTCGCTTTATGGCAACCCAGCAGGCTTGGGTATGTTTACCAAATCCGAATTTAGCTTCACCCCCAGTTTTAATATCAATAATAACGAAACCCAGTTTTTGGGTACCAATACTACGCAAAACAGTAGCCATATTAACTTGAATAATATGGGTATTGTTTTCCATAGCCCAGTTGCTAAAACTGGCGATTTAACCAAAGGTGTTTTATCATTTAATTTCGGGATTGGATACCAAAAAACCAATCTATTTAGAAATGATATAAATTTTGGAGGTGGTGTAGCTAGTGGAAATGGAATAAGCGATTATTTTAGTGAACGAGCAAATGCAGAGGGTAAACAATTGCCGGAACTTATTGCAAATAATGCAACTTACGGAGCGTATTTAGGCTATTTGATTGATGTTAATCTTGCCGATACGACATACAGAACACTTACAGCCAGCGATGCCGACCAGAGATTAAGAGTAAATACAAAAGGTAACCAATCCAGCGTTGATTTTTCTATGGGTTTAAATATTGGCAATAAATTATATTTAGGTGCTACACTTGGACTTGCATCCATAAACTATCGTTCAAATAATATATTGAACGAACAAGGCTTAACTATTGTAAAGGATAACTTAAACGTTAATCGTGTTTATGATTATAATGCCACTTTTGTAAATAATTATGATACGCAGGGGTCGGGTGTAAACTTTAAAATCGGAGCAATTTTAAAACCAGTATACGAGTTTAGAATAGGCTTATCCCTCGAAACACCTACTTGGTATGCCATGACAGATAATTATAGTGAAGATTTAAGTTTAAGAGATATTAAAAACAAAGTAGTTGGCGGTAAAGGTAATTACCCTTTAGATTACAGGTTATCAACACCTTTAAAACTTAATGGAGGTATATCGTATTTTATAGGTAAAAAAGGTTTTTTAACTGCAAACCTTAATTTTGTAGATTATAGCAGCATCAGATTTAGATCAAATGATAGAGAAAGTAATTTTATTACCAACACAGCTTTAAACAGCCAATACAAAGAGGCTGTTAATTATAGCTTGGGTGCCGAGTTTAAATTGGTAGATAATTTAATGATAAGGGGAGGATACAGCAGTATGGGAAATCCATATAAAAACATTGATTTTAAATCACAAAATTACTCGGGCGGTTTAGGCTATAGGTTTGGTACTTATTATATTGATGGTGCGCTGATTGTAAATGAAAATAATTTACAAACCCAATATTTAAGTTATACTTTAAATAACAGATCGGAGCCAGTAGCTAGGCGAATAACCACCACCACCAATATCTCCATCACCTTTGGTGCAAGGTTTTAATCTAAATAAAACACATAAAAAAGGAGCGTTATAATTTATTAACGCTCCTTTTTTTTTAAGATTTAGCGTAAACGCAAACGCCCAAATTATACTTTACTTCAATAAATAAAGTTTTTATTTAACAAAATTCGGATTTATAAAATACTGTAAAAATATCAAAATCAATTAAGCGTTAAACCTTTTAATCAAAATCTTAAAAATAATCTAAATAGTTTTTGCTCGTAATTTGTTATAATTGCAAAGCTTAACGCAAATAGTAGCACATGTATTTCAAATCCACACTCATCACCGTACTTAGTCTTTTATCTATCTCATCTTTTGCGTTTTCCTATCGAGATTCTATCGGTGTCGAAAACCTATCGGGCAAAAAAGTAATTCTTTATAAGATAGACCCCAAAGATAATTATTATTCCCTTGGTCGTAAATATGGTGTAAGCCCCAAAATTGTAATGGATTTTAATAAAAATATTCCCTTGCAAATAGGTACTATTATTAGGATACCTACCTTAATGGATTTTGAAGCAGGCCAAACTCCAGCAGCACCACCAAACCAAAGTACAGCCACCCAAACCCTACATACCGTAGCCCCAAAAGAAACCCTTTATGCCATTAGTGCCTTATACGGTATGAAAATGGAAGATCTAAAAAAATTAAATAGCTTAAAGTCAAACGCATTATCCATTGGTCAAACATTAAAAGTAATTCAAAACAAAAGCAAAATTGCCGAAATTAAGGAAGCCGAAAAAGTAACCGCCAAAGAAACCACCCAAACCGAATCTAAACCCAACAACGCCGAAAAAACCACCCAAAGCGATACCCCAAAAATAGAGCCATTACCTAGCAATAAAACCTTAGATACAGCCATTACAAGCCCTAGCAAAGAAATACCAACCAATAAATATGGCATTACCGAAATGCAAGAAAAAGGCACAGCCCTGTGGATTGATGATAAAAACCTAGATGCAACAAAAAGCTACGCCCTACACCGCACCGCACCCGTAGGCACAGTAATTAAAATTAGCAACCCCATGAGTGGCCGAAGCGTATTTGCCAAAGTAGTAGGCCGATACACCGAAAACGAAACCACCAAAGATGTAATTATTGTAATTACACGAGCCGCCGCCGAAGCCATTGGCGTAATTGATAAACGTTTTTTTGTGAACATAGGCTACGGCATACCCAGCAATGAAAAATAAACCTTATGTGGTAGGCCTTGCTGGTGGCAGTGGCTCGGGCAAAACAGTGTTTTTAAACAGCTTTTTAAAACATTTTAACCACCATCAAGTTTGCCTAATTTCGCAAGACGATTATTATAAAAAAGTATCAATCGAAATGACTGCCGATGAAAATAGGCACCACAATTTCGATTTACCCGAGTGTATCGAGATAGAACAACTAGAAACCGATATTTGTAACCTACTGGCTAATCAAACCATTTATAAACAACAATATACGTTTAATAACCCATTAGCCCAGCCCAAGCTGTTAGAAATTAAACCCGCCCCCATATTAATTATCGAAGGTTTATTTATATACCATTACCCCAATATAAGCCCACTTATTAATTACCGCATATTTATTGATGCACCCGAAAGTATAGCACTCGAGCGCAGGTTAAAACGCGATTTAAACGAAAGAGGCTACTCGGCCGATGATGTAATGTACAAATGGAATAACCATGTAATGCCCTCGTTTAATAAATATTTACTACCACACCGCCAAAGCTGCCACCAAATCATACAAAACTCAAGCAACCAAATAGAGCATATCGTGGCTCACACCCAAAAAATAGCAGCAGATTTAAAAGAAAAATTAAAAATAACCTAAGCCCGTCGCCCGCTGCCCGAAGCCCGCTTCCCCTAATAACTCGTCTTCGCTAGTGGCGGATAAATCCTAGCCTCGGCAGGCATTTGTATATATTCGTTGTACGAATTTATGATATAATCACGTAGTT
>JAAFJW010000161.1 GCA_013298995.1 Sphingobacteriales bacterium
TGCGATAAAGTGGCCACTTTTTTATTATCGTTTTCTCGCTTAATGGCTTCTCGTTCAATTTCTAATTGCATTATTTTACGGTTCAGTTCGTCCACCGCTTCGGGCACACTATCCATTTCCATACGCAGTTTTGATGCGGCTTCGTCCATCAAATCAATGGCTTTATCGGGCAAAAACCTATCGGCAATATAACGCTGCGATAGCTCCACGGCGGCAATAATGGCTTCGTCTTTTATACGCACTTTGTGGTGGGTTTCGTAGCGTTCTTTTAAGCCCCGCAAAATCGAAATGGCATCGGCAGTATCAGGCTCATCAACCATTACTTTTTGGAAACGGCGTTCTAGGGCTTTATCTTTTTCTAAATATTTTTGGTATTCGTTTAAGGTAGTGGCACCTATGGCCCGCAATTCGCCACGGGCAAGTGCGGGTTTTAAAATATTGGCAGCATCCATAGCGCCTTCGCCACCGCCAGCACCTACAAGGGTATGTATTTCATCAATAAATAAAATAGTTTCCCCATCCGAATCGGTAACTTCTTTCACTACTGCTTTTAGGCGTTCTTCAAACTCACCTTTGTATTTTGCACCCGCAATTAAAGCACCCATATCTAAGGAATACACCACTTTAGATTTTAGGTTTTCGGGCACATCGCCTTTAATAATCCTAAAGGCAATACCTTCGGCAATGGCGGTTTTGCCCACGCCAGGTTCGCCAATTAAAATGGGGTTATTTTTTGTTCGGCGTGATAGTATTTGTATTACCCGGCGTATCTCTTCATCTCGGCCAATAACAGGGTCTAGTTTCCCCGATTCGGCATATTGGTTTAAGTTACGGGCATATTTATTAAGTGCTTGGTAGGATGCTTCGGCATTTTGGTCGGTAACTTTGGCATTGCCACGTAAATCTTTAATGGCTTTTTTAAGGTCTTTTTCGTTGGCTCCTTGGTTTTTTAGCAAGGCAGCGTTTTTATCGGCCCCAGCCAACAAAGCCAGTAAAATATGCTCAACCGATACAAATTCGTCCTTAAAATCTTTAAGGTAAGCCTGCGCTTTTTGTAAAGTGGCATTGGCCGAGTTGGATAGGTAAATATTGCTTCCGCTAACTTTGGGGTAGGTGGCAATCAAAGCATCTACATCGGTAGTTAGCTTGCTGATATTTATGTTGAGTTTTTTTAGCAAATAGCCCACCACATTCTCATCTACAGCTAAAAGTGCTTTTAATAAATGTGCGTTTTCGATAGCTTGTTGTTGCAAAGCACTTACAATTTCTTGCGCTTTTTGTACGGCTTCTTGTGCTTTTATGGTAAAGTTGTTTAGGTTCATCGTTTTTTACGTTTTTATTAGGTTGCTACAAAAGGCTATCCAAATAATATCATTTGCTGGCTTAACTGAAAAAATGACTGTAAATAATTAAAAATGAAGACAATATGGCGGTTATATTGAGCCTATGCCTGCAATTTAGGCATCAAGTTAGTAAAGTTTTTAGTGTATCTGTTTGGTAATCTACCAGTTTTTGTAATGCGGTTGAAGCCAGCATTTTCATCATGGTAGTTAATTGGGCATCTAAATTTAGGTTTACTAGGGTTTGCCCATCAAGTGGGGATAATGTCCAACGCATAATCACTTCAAATGGTGATGGAGTAGTGGAGGCAATTAAAATTTCGCTGTCTTCGGTTTTTGATGTAAGGCTTAGTGCCAATTTAGCCATGTTTTTTATGGTAAAAGTAGCCTCGGTTTGGGTGCTTTGCCAGTCGGTAACGTTATCGGGCATTAGCTGTGCGTGGTTATTTAAGTCGGCCAAAAAGCTGTAAACTTGGCTAATAGGTAATGTAATGGTGGTGCTGCTTTGGAAAGTGGATACCATGAATCGATGCGTTTTGTTTATGATGATTAAAATTTGAAAGCCTAATCTAAACTATTTAACAAAATAAACTTCGAATAATATACATTTGTAATAATATTACATATATGACAAATATAAAAAATGATGTTTTGTACTTAAAAGAGGTTTTTCTTTCGGGATATAAATCAATCAATAACGTAAATATAGAATTCCAAAAGGGATTAAATATTATTATTGGTAAAAACGCGGCTGGTAAAACAAATTTTTTAAAATTTTTAAGTAAATGTTTAATGCTGGATTATGATGAATTAAATGATTTTTCGGCAAATTTAATTTTTGAAAACGGTAGGGAAATTTCATTAAAAGCGAGTAGAAATATTAAGATTGAAGATTTTTTAAAACAAACTGATTTTAGCAATAAAGTTGAAACCGTTTTAACGATTTCAGGGAAAATTATTAAAGACAATAAAAAAGAATGGACTTCAATATCAAATAAACTTGCCGAGAACAATATAATATTTGACACTACTTTCTTATCCCATGGGCTACCTAACGAGTATTATATTGTTGACACATCGTTTTCATTTAAAATACAACGCAGAAAAGTTTCAAGTGAGTTATCTAAGATTTTTAACGATACAAAAACTCCTTATTTTGTAAAATGCCTAGCAATAGATTTAATTTCTGAAATATTTAACATCGAAACATTAAATAATACTGAAATTAAAAAATCATTGACCAGTTTTTTTAAAATTATAAACCCTTTCAATGAAATTTTAAATAAATATACCCCAATTGAAGAATTTAGATTTAACGAAAATTACAATATTTTTATTGAAGAAGACAAAGAAAGTTTTACGTTAAATAATTTGTTTTTAGAATTTAAAATTGATGGCAATTGGCTGCCGTTTTCAAATTTATCTGATGGAACAAAAAGATTATTTTATATCATTTCTGAGGTTTTTGAGATTAACGAAGCCGAAAACAAACGACCTTCAAGTAGTACAAGCCTCTATCTTGGTAATCAGGAAATTAGAAGAATAATTTTGATAGAAGAGCCCGAGTTAGGCATTCACCCACATCAATTTCAAAAACTAATGGAATTTTTGAAAATAGAATCAGAAAAAAAACAGATAATAATTACAACACATTCTCCTCAAGCTCTCGATGCTATTCATCCTGATGAATTAAACAGAATAATAATTGCTTATTTGGCTGATGCCCATGAAGGTACCAAATTAAGACATTTGAACGAAAGTGAATTAATTAAAGCAAAAGAATATGTAAAAGAAGATTATTTAAGTGATTATTGGCTTTATTCCGACTTAGAAAAGTAAATTTATGAAGATAGGTTTAGTTGGAGAGGCACCAAACGATACACAATCAATAAAAAACTTATTGTTAAAAAAATATACTGATACAAGTTATGAATTTGTATTTATGCTTCAAAGAATTAATGGATCAAGCCTAGATAGCCAAAAAACGAAAAGACTTTTAAGAATAGAATTCGAATTGCAAAAGCCTAATATTGTTATATTTATACGAGATTTGGATTCAACACTTCCCAATAAACTTAAATTAGACGATAGAAAAATTTATTTTAACAACTCTAATAACATTGTTGATAAAAGAGGTATTCATTTATTACATATTTACGAAATTGAAGCACTAATTTTAGCTGATATTGAAACTTTTAATAAAATTTATAAAACCCAAATCAAAAAATTTGAAGATGTAATGAAAGTTAAAGAACCTAAAGAATTGTTAAAAAAGGCTTCTAAAAATTATAACGAATCGCATAATCCCGAAATTTTTGATAAATTAAATTTTAATAAGGTTTTAGAATGTATTTATTTTGAAAAGTTTATAAAAAAAATGGATAAACTATTTTAATTGTTTGTAGTTATACGGTTAAAAAACAAACAATATGTATTCATCCCTACTCAGCTTACAAGCATCCTTTTTATAATCCTAAGCTTGTGCGAATAAGCGTTAAGCTGCTCCGAAAATATGCCGTAATTATCAATCTTATCAATTTTTACCTTGCCCGATGCGTGAATAATTTGGTGTTTATTAAGTAACATGCCTACATGGGTAATTTTACCTTCGGCATTATCAAAAAAAGCCAAATCGCCTAGCTGCCCAGTTTCCAAAAAATCAACCAATACGCCTTCTTGTGCCTGTTGCCAGGCATCGCGGGGTAATTGTATTCCACACAATTTAAAAACCTGTTGCGTAAAGCCCGAGCAATCTATACCCAAATGCGTTTTGCCTCCCCATAAATAAGGTGCGTTAATAAACAGTTGGGCAGTATTTTTTACCATTTTTGTAAAATTTTTTACCTCTGGTAATACCACGTTAGCATTTTTTATTTCGTATACATCATCACCAATATTAAAAACATGATGCGCCCAATGGTGTAATGCTGCACCAAACGGGAGGTATATATTTTCTTCTTTGGCAGGATTTAATGCTTGGGTAATTGCATCTGCTGTGTAGTAAATTTTTTGTGTGCTTAATTTTTCGGCTAGCAAAACATCAATTTCTTGGTATTGATTTTCAGCTATCCAGCCCTCATAACCATCGTCTATCAGTTTAATTTTAAGCCAATTTTCTTCTGCTTGTGTGCTTGTGTAAAGTTGCCCGAAAATAACTTGCGAAATCATTTCGGCCCTATGCGTAGCATTGGCTCTTAGCGGGATAACAGGTAAGTGGCAAATGCCGTAGCGTTTATTCATTGTTTGGTATTTTATAAAGTTTTTAGCACTTTGTTTTACGGGGATAACATCGTAAATTCACAACTAAATTAACTAAACAAATCTATATGAAAACCACTATCGAATTTAAAAAAATATTAATTGCCGTAGATGCCTCCGAGTACTCGCAAAAAGCCGCAAAATACGGAATGCAACTAGCCCTAAAACTGGATGCCGAAGTTGCATTAATACATGTTGACGAGTTTCCGATGGTAGCCAATATTGCTGGCGACCCCA
>JAAFJW010000162.1 GCA_013298995.1 Sphingobacteriales bacterium
TCTGATAAGCACAAATTTTGCGTAAGGGATGGCAGCGGTATCATTTTTGGTTTAGTGCTATTTGGTTAAATTAAGCACACATTTTGTTGCCAAAAATATTTAGCGTACAGCCCGACCCAAAAAAAAGCTTTCGCCCAGCTTGTTATTGTGTGTAAAATTATAGCTTTTTTTGGGGTACGCCCTAAATTGTAAGAAATAAATGATTTTAATTTCTAATTAGTTTACATTGTTGCTTGCATACCGCAAAATATTATTTTAGGCAATGTACATGCTAAATTTCGTTGTTGGTAAATATAATTTAAAAATAGCCCCAAGTAATTTTTATGTATATGCAATTAGATGGTTTTTAGGTCGTTTAAGCGTTATGTTGCTTTGTAACTTTTTTGCTACACAAAAAAAATATTGTTTTTTTGTGTTTTTTATTAGCTCGTTTTTATGTGCATGCTCATCTATGTATATGCCTAATGTACCTAATGCTTCTATGTTGAGTAAAAAAGGCGAGTTGCATGCTGGGGCGCATATTTCGCTAAGTGGCAATGCTAGCGTAAATGCGGCTTATGCGGTAAATAATCATTTGGCATTGATGTTGAACGCATCAACGATGTATCAAAATAAAAAGAGAAAAGATTTTAGGCAAAATTTGATAGAAATAGGGGCGGGTTATTTTACCACATTTGGCCCCGATAATAGCCGTATATTAGAAGTATTTGCAGGTGTGGGCAACGGCAGCACACAAAGAAATTTTAGAGAATACAAAAACGATGTGTTGCTAAGTACTGTAAACGAAGATTTTAATTTTAACAAATCGTTTTTTCAGGTAAATTATACATCAAAAAAGAAAAAAGGATTAAAACTGTTTGGCAAAAACTATCCTGTAAATTATGGAACGGTGCTTAGGGTGAGTTATTTGAACCTCGAAAGATTTAGCCAAAATGGCGTTTTACAGCCTAGTGAAGACAATATATTTTTAGAGCCTGTATTTTTTACCCGACTAAAATTAAACAAAGTGTTACAAATGCAATACACCAGTGGAAGTAATTTTGGCCTGCGTAGTCGTAAATTTTTAACCGCTGGCAATACCGTATTTACCATTGGGCTTGCCATTAATATTGCCGATTTATATTGATTTTTTTTACATAAAGCGGCTAATGTACGGTTTAAACGTTCCGCTCGTATTTGTGTATTTGTGGCTATTTATTATCACGTTGTTTTAAGGCAAAGCCAATTTTTGGTATAATTTAAGCCTTATATCTAATTTTTATTTCCCCCTTAAATTTTAATTAATTGTTTGTTTTTTATAATGTTATATACTTTTTTAAGTATAATGCTATATTGTTTTATTGTTTTAAGCAATTATTAATTTCAAAAAATTGCTATTAAGTTTTACATTTTAAATAAAAAAGAGGAATTTGGAAAGGATTTTAAATTAAAATTAAATAGATTTGTAAGCATTGCCATTTATTCACTTGTTTAAAGGCATGATTTATACTACTAAAATCCTTGGAGGTATCTAATTAAAAATTAGGATAAGCGTTTTTAGTATAAATCAGTCATTAATTCGGTTAATTTTAAGGCACAATAGCTACATGATTTTTTTTTATACATGCCGAAAAAGGGAATGAGTACATTTTTTAAATGCAGTTACAAAATTTTACGAACGGCTTGTGTAATGGCCTTGTTTTTGTTTCAAAGTTTTAATTCTTTCGCTGTATGCGATCCGTTGTTAGATCCTTTCTGTAATGATGTAAACGAAGCACCACTTAATGCTTTAGATTGCGACCCTTTGCTGGACCCTTATTGCGAGGATGTAAATGTACCTATTGATACAGGTGTTTGGATAATTTTAAGTTTAACATTGCTATTATCTGTTTATAAAATTAAAAAGAGCCATAGCGGGCTAGTACACAATTATGCTACCAAGCCCAACTTGTACCCACAAGTTTACGATATTTAAAAAATCGTTCTTTTAATCCCCAATAGTAAAAAAACAAGGCTTTGTTATTTTATTAAGCTATTTTATATGTTTTTATAAGCAAGTAAAAATCTAATCGTTAATAAAACAACCATTTTATCAGTGTAAATCTTAATTTTGTTTTTTTTGAGATAAAAGCCCTTTTATGAATATTGCCAAAACGTATAGCCCCACCGAAACCGAAAATAAATGGTACCAATATTGGCTCGACCATAAGTTTTTTGCCTCAAGCCCCGATGAACGAGAGCCCTACACCATTGTAATACCACCGCCCAATGTAACTGGCGTATTGCACATGGGGCACATGCTAAACAATACCATACAAGATGTGCTTATTCGCCGAGCCCGTATGCAAGGCAAAAATGCCTGCTGGATACCTGGTACCGACCACGCTTCGATAGCCACCGAAGCCAAAGTGGTAGCCATGCTAAAAGAAAAAGGCATCAATAAAAAAGATATTACCCGAGATGAATTTTTAAATTATGCCTACGAGTGGAAAAATAAATATGGCGGCATTATTTTAGAACAGCTTAAAAAGCTAGGTGCCAGTTGCGATTGGGACCGTACCAGCTTCACCATGGATGCCCCCATGAGTGAAGCCGTAATTGATACCTTTATACATTTACACAAAAAAGGTTTAATATACCGTGGAGTGCGTATGGTAAACTGGGACCCCAAGGGTTTAACCGCCGTATCGGACGAGGAAGTTATCCGTAAAGAAGTAAACCAAAAATTATATTATATTAAATATGAGGTTGTTGGTACTGATAACGATTTTTTAATAGTTGCCACTACCCGCCCCGAAACCATAATGGCCGATGCCGCAATATGCGTAAACCCAGCCGACGAACGCTACCAACATTTAAAAGGAAAACAGGTTTTAATTCCGCTTTTAAACAAAGTAATTCCTGTAATTGAAGACGATTATGTAAGCATGGATTTTGGTACAGGCTGCCTAAAAGTTACCCCAGCACATGATTTAAACGATTACGAGCTAGGGCAAAAATTTGGCTTACCCATTATTGATATTTTAAATGATGATGGAACGCTGAACCAAAAAGCCCAAATTTTGGTAGGCGAAGACCGTTTTGTAGCCCGAAAAAAAATAGCTAAAATGCTAGAAGAAGCAGGTTGTTTAGAAAAAACAGAGGATTATAAATCTCAAATTGGTTTTTCGGAACGTACAGATGCCGCCATAGAGCCCAAGCTATCCATGCAATGGTTTTGTAAAATGACCGAAATGGCGCAACCAGCACTTAATTATGTAGAGAATAGCGAAGTAAACCTTATACCCGATAAATTTTTAAACACCTACCGCCATTGGATGGGTAATGTAAAAGATTGGTGCATATCACGCCAATTGTGGTGGGGGCAACAAATACCCGCTTGGTATGCGCCAAACGGACAAGTGGTTATAGCCAAAACTGCCGAAGACGCTTTGGAACAATTTAAACTTACCACTACTCACTCGCTACTAACTACTAACGATATTAAACAAGACGAAGACGTGGTAGATACCTGGTTTTCATCGTGGCTGTGGCCGATTTCGGTTTTCGACCCTAGCGTTTTTTCTGACCCAAACAGCCCTGGCAATGCCGATATAAACTATTATTACCCTACTAATGATTTGGTTACCGCACCCGAAATACTGTTTTTTTGGGTAGCTAGGATGATTATGGCAGGCCATGAGTTTAGACGTAAAGCACCATTTAAAAACGTGTACCTTACGGGGATTGTGCGTGATAAACTGGGGCGTAAAATGTCGAAATCGTTAGGCAACTCGCCCGACCCACTGGATTTAATAGAAAAATACGGAGCCGATGGCGTACGTGTAGGCATGCTGCTATGCTCGCCCGCAGGCAACGATATTATGTTTGATGAAAGCAGCTGCGAGCAAGGCCGTAATTTTGCCAATAAAATTTGGAATGCTTTTAAATTGATAAAAGGCATTAAACCAGCAGTTTTAGATACACAGCAAAGCCAAACGCCCAACCAAATTGCTATTGATTGGTTTGCCAACCGATACCAAGAAGCCTTGGCCGAAATAGAAAATCATTTTACCAATTACCGCCTAAGCGAGGCATTAATGGCTTGTTACAAATTGGTTTGGGACGATTTTTGCGCCTGGTACCTCGAAATGATAAAACCACCTTACCAGCAATTTACCGATAGCGCAACTTATACTGCAACGGTAAATTTCTTTGCCGATATTTTAAAACTATTGCACCCTTTTATGCCATTTTTAACCGAAGAATTATGGCATGATGAAGATGTTTTTGGCCAAAGAGAAACCTTAGATTGCTGTATTGTAGCACAAATTGCGCCAGCTAAACCGTTTGATAATCAAATTTTAAAAGAAATAGAGATTGTAAAACAAGTTGTTGGCGAAATCAGAAACACCCGAAATCAGAAACAAATTTCGCCAAAAGAAGCTTTGCCATTGGCGGTAAAAATAAATTCGGATATACCTTACAGCCATTACCAAGCCATTTTACAAAAACTGGGCAACATCAATGATTTTGATATTGTAAGCGATAAAGTAACTGGTGCTGTTTCTTTTATTTCGGGGAAAGACGAATTTTTTATCACCCTTGCGGGGAGTGTAGATGCTGCCACCGAAACCGAGCGCATTACCAAAGAAATAGATTATTTAACCGGATTTTTAAAATCGGTAAACGCCAAATTATCAAACCCTAAGTTTATGGCTAATGCCAAAGCCGAAATCGTGGCAAACGAAAAAAATAAACTGCTAGATGCCCAAGCAAAGTTAAAAATACTTAC
>JAAFJW010000163.1 GCA_013298995.1 Sphingobacteriales bacterium
AAAAAGAAATAAGAATTTAGGAATAAGAGATAAAAAAAATCGTTTTTCAAATCCTAAAACCATATTTTTAAACCATAAAATAATTTAGCAATGTACCTAAAAATAGGCTTGCGGATTTAAGGTATTAAATGAAATCAAACAATATTTTGATTCTATTATAAATTTAACTGATAAAAATGTATTTGAACTTTCAAAAGAATTAATAGAAAAGTATGATAACGAAGGACTGCTTTATTCTCAATTAACTACAAGTAAAAATAAAATTGAAGCACAACCTAATGACGGTGAAAATGAAAGTGAAAAATCGACTATAATACCATTCTATGAAGAAGAATTCGGAAACGGAATTTTGCCAAAAGACAAAAATCAAGTTGACAAAAATGTTAAAATGTCGGCAAATGACTTTGAGATTTTTCAACACTTTTTAGATAGATATTTAATTTACAGACGAGATGTAAGAAACACAGGTGCTGTAAATAAGGAAACAGACGATTTTGAGTTACTTAATTGGTATAATCGTATTAAAGAATTATTAAGAAACGATGGAATTCCTGAAAAACTTGTTTTAGATTTAATTGATGCAGATTTTCCTATTGAAAGTGGTTGGGAAGGTTTAATAAAGAAATTTTGGAATGACCGATTTGTAGAATTGCTAAAATTTAAAGAAGATGAACAAAAATATTTAGACTTTACATTTGTATCACAAACAAAAAATAAAGATTCAAAATATTATTCATTAGGTGCTTGGTGTGCTAGACAAAAAATGCGAAGAAAAGGTTTAAAAACCCCTATTTGGACAGACTACGAAGAGCAAAAAATGAATTCTATAAATTATCTTTGGGAAATTCCAGATGGAATGGGAATTGGAACAAAACCAAAAGATAATGACTGGGCAAACAAGTTAGTTGAACTTGAAGAATATTATGATAATAAAGAAAATTTCAAAACCATTCCAAATCAAAAAACGAAACTTGGTCGTTGGATAAATGACCAAATTAGTTTAAAGCTGACAGGAAGCAGAACGAAAAATAAAACATTTTTAAATCCAATTCGAGAGGCACTTCTTGGAGATTTACTTACAAAAAATGGAGTTGAATGGAAGTGGCAAGAACAAAAAGAAAGAGAAGCTATTATTGATGGATTATCAAAATGGCAAGAATGGAAACAATGGAGAGCAAAAATTAATATTGAAAAAATTACAGATGCTGAAAAAGTTTACAATAAAGACATTCAACAATGGGCTTCACAGACAAGATATAGAACAAAAAAATGGGATATATGGAAACTTGACTTATTGACAAAGGCAGGTTTTGATTACCCAAAACAGAACGAATAATAAAGGACTGCCACCAAAATGGGTTTGGCAAAAGTGGGGCTTTATTACTAGGCTGGATATTGGTACTTTCTATTAGCTTTTGTACTAAATTTGAACTTTAGTGTTTTCTAAACCCCAACATCGCAAAGCCCCAAACCATTCTTTGCGGTAAAGCGTAAAATTATTTTAACCGCAAAGAACGCAAAAGAAAAGCGTAAAGAATACAAAGCCACTTGTAAGTGCCTAACAGCAAACAAATAATAAAAAAACACTTCTTTAATTTACCTCCGAAACTTTAGAATGTAAAACAAAACAGTGCAAAATAAACCATATTGATTATTTGATTTTAGGATTTATCAGAGGCGCAAAGTTGGGCAGATAAGGTGCAAGGTAAACCTGAGTTTAAAAGCACCGTCCTGCGTACCTAAACCCGATGGTAACGGATACCTGCCTACCTGCGGTAAGCAGGCAGGCCTGCCTAGCGCCTAACCCAACTTGTATAAGTTTTGCCTAAAAGCCCGAAAGATTGTCAAGGCAATGTCAGGTTTCGGTAAAATATGATTAATTTTTCATTTTTTTTCAAGGGGTAAATAGTTATATTATTGATTACAAGAGTGTTGATTTTTTCTGGTTTCATTTGTGTTCCCCCATAAATCTGTTTATTAAAAATCATATTTATATCTTTGCCAAATGTTTCTAAAAAAGATAGATAAAGGGCCTAAAGGCGGTAAAGTATATAGCTATTATCGGCTTTGCGAGAGTATCCGTATCGGCGGAAAAACACGCCACAATAACTTATTAAATCTTGGAAGCCTTGAATCTTTGCAGCCCGATGAGTTAAAAATGCTCGCCAATAGAATCGAAGAACTTTATCTCGGTTATACCAACCATATGTTTTCACTTGTTAGCACACAAGTAGAGCAACTAGCCACCAAATTTTATCAAGAACTTCGTGAAAAACATAAAGTTGCCCTTGTTTCAACTACTAAAAAAGTAGTTGAAAACACTGATAAACAAATAGATGATATTGATTTTGAGCGAGTAAATCTTAAAACCTTAAAACACGATGAGGTACGGGAAGTGGGAGCCGAATGGCTTTGTTTGCAGGCCATAGAAGAGCTAGGTATAGCAGCCTTTTTAGCGGGTACAGGAATGGAACAAGAGGCTATTCATAAAGCCATTGCCCTTATTGTAAGTCGGGCTGTTTATCCAGCATCCGAATATAAAACTTCGCAATGGATGCAAAGTTCAACTGCCCTTACCGAGCTTATATTTGGTATCCATAAGCCTATCTCTTACCAACAGCTGTACCTTAGCGGAGATAGTTTGTATTCACAAAAAGAAGTGCTTGAACAGCACCTGTGCACAAAAACCAATGAACTATTTGATATAAAAGACAAAATCGTATTCTACGACCTTACCAACACCTACTTCGAGGGTAGAAAATTAGGCAGCGAGTTGGCACAGTTTGGTCGTAGCAAAGAAAAAAGAAGCGACTGTAAATTAGTATCCTTAGCTTTAGTAGTTAATGCCGAAGGCTTTGTAAAATACAGTAAAATATACGAGGGCAATATTTACGAAGCCCACACCTTGGCCTCCATTGTAGATGCCTTAGCTATCAACACCTCGCTAAGTGCTAAACCCGTAGTGGTAATGGATGCAGGCATATCAGACGAAGCTAACCTAAAAATGCTTAAAGAGAAAGGTTACGATTATTTGTGCGTTACAAAAGCTAAACTAAAAGAATATACCGAGCTAAAGACAGCAACCCAACCCGTAGAAATAAGCGATAAAAGGGGGCATAAAATATCCTTAACATTGGTAAAAACAGCCGATTGTGAAGACCAATTTCTGCACATAAAAAGCGAGCAAAAAGCGGTAAAAGAAGCCGCTATGAACGATCGGGTCTGTGTTAGGTTTGAAGACGAGTTAAATAACCTTCACCTGTCAATACAAAGCAAAGGCGGTATAAAAAAGATAGAAAAAGTGGGCGAAAGGCTTGGAAGAATAAAAGAAAGATACCCAAGGGCAAACAAGCATTATACCGTAGAAATTAAACACGAAAACCAGCAAGCTACCAGCCTTACATTTACCCAAAAAGATACCACAGATGCCAAACAAACCGATGGGGTATATTTTATAAGAACTTCGCTGAAAGAAAGCAATGAAAAAATACTTTGGGATATATATAATACCCTTACGGAGATTGAAGCAACGTTTAAAGTACTAAAAACCGACCTGAACATACGCCCCGTTTTCCACCAAAAAGACGAACGCACAAAAGCGCATATACAGCTAGGTATTGTGGCCTATATGCTTGTAAATACTATACGGCACAAACTAAAAAAAACAGGTATAAACCACAGTTGGAGTAACATAGTTAGAATAATGAATACCCAAAAAGTAGTAACAACATCTTTTGTAAACGATAAAAATCAAGTAATTATACTAAAAAAATGTAGTGAACCTAACGCACAAGTTTTAGAAATATACCAAGCCACAAAATATAAGCTAAAACCTTTTAGCTTGAAAAAGTTTGTGTTACCCCAATAAAAAATAAACCTACCTTAACAAGCTGATATAAAAAACTTTATGCCATAAAAAATACAAGTTGGGTTAAAAATACAAGCGAACAATAAACAATGGGTTAATTAAATTTCTATTTTTTTTATTAAAAATTGATATAATCGTTGTACATTTTTATCTTTTTATACCACTTACTTAAAAAACACCTGCGTAGCCCCATAACCAAATTTTTCTTTGTGCGCATCCATAAAAGTTTTTACTTGAGGGTGCTTACCCAGTTGCTTGTGTATCATAGTTTTTAAAGTGCCATTACCTACACCGTGTATAAAAATAATAGACTTAAATTTATGGATAATAGCCTCATCCATTATTTTATTAAAGTAGTTGAGTTGTGTTTCGATAATTTCTACATTGCTTAAATTGGCATACGTATTACTTAGTTTTTCGATATGTAAATCAATTTCTTTGGCAGGCTTTTGCACAATTGGGATAACATCTTTTACCTTAAAAAAACTTTCTTTAAGCTTTTGGGCATCAATTTTTATTTCAACTTCATCCAACCTAAATACCCAAGCGGCTTGCGTTAATAACGAAATATGTTTGGTAACTCCCGAAAAATCTTTGGCTTTAAATTTTTGTTTGTGATTTATGGGTGCAGTAACAGGTTTATCGGCGGCGGTATAGGCAATAATCCTAAAAATAAAATCGGGCCAATTATCTAATTCGGGCAGGCTGGCTACATACACTTTTTGGGTAGCCCAAGGAACTATAATATCAGCATATTCGCCCCTGTATATGCCATTTTTATCGGTATTTAAGGTACACATCAACTGGTTT
>JAAFJW010000164.1 GCA_013298995.1 Sphingobacteriales bacterium
TTCAGTTTTTCATTCTGCTCTTTCAATTGGAAATGTAACACAACGGAATGCACCTCCCAAATCTGAATGCCGATCAAAATTGACTGTTTCTACATTAAAACCTTTTTTTAATAATTCTGCTTTAAGTTGTGTATGCTTTTTTTGAACAACAACGGTTTTTTCATTGATAACAAAAACATTTGTGCCTAATGATTTTCTTGTTTTGCTATCCACTTCTATAAAGTCATATTCAGTTAATGGGTATGGCAGAGGTAATTTCAACGAATTTTTGTGAATTATTCCTTTTTTATTTCCTATAATCGTCATTATACAGTCTAGATGAAGTATTGTTTTATCTGCAAATTCTAAGGGTACAACCTTGTATTCGTTTCTTAACTGTGCTTTAAGCCAATTGATGCCGTCTAAGTTTGTAGCTATGCTACTTACACCAACAAAAACATAGGGGTAATCTACAATTACATCTCCACCTTCAATAAAAGCATTTTTATACGCTACGGAGTTTTGCAATGAGCTAATATTTGCAGGGTTAGTTGTTTCAATAATATTGTTAAACCCCCTTATTTCTTTTCTTCTTTCGGGGCTAAACAAATTACCAAAAAACAGTTTATCACCAATTATAAATGCAGGATCTCTCACATACATTTGGGCAAGTCCTACCACTTCATTTGGTTGTGGTTGCACTACATTAGGTCTAATAATTTCAACATTATATTTTTTTAAAACATCGATGAACTCGTTTTGCTCTATTTCTAACTTTCTAGTTAGCCACTTTGGGGCAGTTTTTCCTTTGTATAATTTAAAAAACAGTTTATCAAAAAATGATATTTTTTCGCCCTCTAAATCAGGTGGCAATACATTTGGCACTATTAAATTGGTGCTGTTTCCTACCATTACTTTTTTTAAGGTGCTATATTCATTCTTAATATTCATGTTTTTTTCTTGGGCGTTGCTTGTAATAATACCCGTTATGAAAAAGACAGACCCTATTACTAATTTAACTTTTAAGTACTTCATATTTGTTACTAATTTAATGCGTAAAATCTTTGATAATTAAAATAAATTTGCTGTTAAGCCTGCTGTAATTCCCCAAAAATGGAGATGGTTTTTCCAAAATGCGTCTTGATTGATCTGATTATTATAGCTAGCTTCTAATACCAATGCAGCATTGGGAGCGATGTAATATTCTAAACCAAGTGCGGGTTTGATTATCCAACCTATATTAATTATATCGTTAATAGCAAAACCATTTACATTTCTAACAACAACAGTGGGATACTCGTAATAACTAAGCCCTGATTGGATGATACCATATCCTCTAATTTTTGGATTTCCGATTCTATATCCAACACCTAAAGTATAATCGTTAAAATTAATTTTGCCTTCTAATACATTTGTAGTAGTGTTATTGTTAGATATTTTGAATAGATTATTCCGGCTATCAAAATTAAACCGCATAAAAAAACCATAGTCTTTTTTAAATCTATATTCTATACCAGTATTAGTAAAACTGCCCGATAATAAAGTTTTTTCAATTGGGGAATTATACCCGAACAGAAATGGGAAATATAGTTTTGAAAAAAAATCTCCTTGGATTTGTTTGTTCTGTGCTAATAGTTTGTTGCTACAATTAGAGATTATTAAAATAAATAGTATTAAAAATCGTTTGTTATATTTCATTTATCTTCAAATTTTTCAAATATGAAGATAAACAAGGGTAAAAAAATTGACCTTAAGTCAATAAAAAGGTTACTTATTAAAAGACGCCCTAATACGGCTCAATCTTTCAACGGAAATATTGAGATAAGACGCTATGATGTTTAAGGGTACTTGCTGAATTAGCTGAGGATTTGTTTTTAAAATTTTAGAATAATGCGCCTCTGCATTTAGGGTTATTCTATCTTTAAGTTTGTGTTCTAACTGTATGGCATACTGTTCGGTAAATAATAAATCGTATTCGGTAAGCCAAGAATACTTTTTTTTTGCTTCAACTATTTCATTGAAATCTATGTATAACAAATCAAGGTCAGTAACTGCTATAATATTTTCTTGGCTTTTGGTTTGATTTGTAAAACTTTCGAACGAAAAAACAAAATCACCTGATAGATAAATATCTGTGGTGATTTCTTTTTCGGAAAATGTGTAATATTTTCTGGCAATACCATTTTTGACAATATAACTTTGTTTACAAATTTGGTTTTCGGTTAGTAAAAAAGTTTTTTTCTTTACTTTTTTTTCTTTAAAAAACGATAAAATTATATCTGCCTTATCTTTATCAATTAGGCTTAAAAAAGTTAGATTTTTAGATTTTTCTGGCACTATTTTTAAATAAAAAATGAAATTACAACCTTAATCATTTTAAAACCTATTTTTAACAGCACTGAGTTTATTTTTTAGAACATAAAACCAGAGGTTTTAAATGCTTTAGGGTTGAACAGTGCATTAATCTTCGCATTAAGCACCACAAAATTACCGCTTATACACGTCTGTATTTTAGAAAAAATTAAGTGTGGCTTCTTCTTTGACCGTAAAACCTAATGCGTTCATCTGCCCAATTATTTTGCACTGCTTTAATTTTACTTCGCCAAATACAGCATTGATGGCTTTATCGCTCCAAAAAAAATTTGTCCAATTGCTATATTCTTAAATGTATTTTGCCATTGTTCCAAAATTACCTGTATTTACCGCAAGTTTGCATTTATGAAAATTTATAATGTACCATTGATTCTACCATTTGTTGGTGATTGAAATGGCATACCCACCTAGCACCTCAAATAATATTTAAAAAACAGGATACGGGTATTTTAATTGTTAAAAGGTACAACCCCATTTTACTTAACCACCACACTATCGGCTGTAAAAGCACTGGAGCTAAAATAACCTAATGCGCCATTACTAAAATTAGAGTCGGGGTCGGCGGGCGAGGTAGGCGGGCCACCAGCACCGTTAATTTGGGCTATGGCAAATAAGTAGCGGTAAACATTTACATCGATACCCAAAAACTCGACTTTTATTTTATCGCCTGTTTTTAAATCGGGCTCTTGGTTAAATAAGGTGTTTTCTACTCTTTTGCCGTCATTAAACCTATCAAATTCAACAAACGAATCGTTTCGTTTAACTCCGTTTACATACAACCTGTTGTTATAATAATTAGGTACACCAGGTTCATCTTTGTACACTACTTGTATAAATTTATTTGTTTTACCAAAAATGACTATGCTGGTTTGCTTTAGCGAGTCTATTTTAACTGGGCTGGGCATTTGCGATATGGCGGTGTAGGTTTTGTTATTTACCGTAACGGTGAGGGTATATTTTACTCCAGCAATTCCTTTTACAGCTTTATTGGTGGCATATAAACCTGGTGCTATTTCTACAAAAGAAAGGGCTAAGCCGTTATCAGATTTTAATGATACCTGCGCATTGCTTACGGGTGTCATTTTATTATCGGCTTTAAAACTTACTGTTTGGCCAATATTTACCGTTTGTATTTGCAGGCTATCGGTAAAATTAGCTTCAATAACTAGCTTTGGTTCGGTATTTTTTAAATCAAGTTCAATCACTTTTTCGCAAGCTACAAACGAAATCGCCGAAAGGCAAAGTATAATAATAGGGTATATTTTTGAGGTAATTTTCATGTTTTTAAAATTTAAAGTTCCAGGTTACCGATGGGATAATACCAAATAATGTGGTGCGTACAGCTTGGGTTTGGGCTTTATTATCGGGGTTATCCCTAAAGTTGATAGCAAATGGATTTTGGCGGTTATAAACATTGTAGATGCTAAAGTTCCAGCTCGATTTTAGTTTTCTATTGGGTTTGCCGTCTAGTGTTGCCGAAAAATCTAAGCGGTGGTAATCGGGCACACGGTTGGCATTACGGTCGCCGTAGTAAAATACCGTTTGGCCATCAATAATATATTTACCCGCAGGGAAAGTAACGGCATTTCCTGTGCTATATACAAAGGTTGATGAAAGTGTCCAGCGTTTGTTTACTTTATAAATACCTACCAATGATAAATCGTGGGTACGGTCTTGTCTGGCCAAAAACCAGTTTCCTTGGTTAATTTGGTCGAACTGTCGTTCGGTTTTTGATAATGTATAGCCTATCCAGCCGTTAAAATCGCCATATTTTTTTTTCATAAAAAGCTCTAAACCATAGGCTCGGCCTTTGCCATAAATTAAATCGGCTTCTACGTTTGCGTTTCCACGTAAATCGGTACCGTTGCGGTATTCGATTTGGTTTTGCATGGTTTTGTAATATACCTCGGCCGAAAACTCATAGGCATCGTTTTTAAAATTGTTAAAATAACCTAGGGCTACTTGGTCGGCAATTTCGGGCTTGGTATTGTTGCTGTTCATAATGTACAAATCGGTGGGCGATGTGGCCGTAGAGTTTGACATTAAATGCAGGTTTTGCGTATTACGCGTGTACGATGTTTTGATAGATTTGGTATCGTCTATTAAAAAACTTGTTGATAAGCGGGGCTCGAGGTTGATGTAAGTTTTAACAACTTGGTTGCTGGCAAAACTTTTTTGATCGATTATTTCTCCATTTACATTATAGGTTTTAAAAATGCCACCGCCCATTAACGAAAATGTGGACAATCGGGTACCAAAAACAATGTTTATTTTGTCGGTAACTTTATAATCGTCGGATACGTAAGCGGC
>JAAFJW010000165.1 GCA_013298995.1 Sphingobacteriales bacterium
GTTACAAAGTATTGCTGTTTAATATAGGGTTATTAGTAGCATTTACTTGGTAGGTATTTATTTTATTATCGTGTGTAATTTCTACTATTCGGTAACCTTTATAAGTAGTACCCCAGTTCCCTCCAAAATGAGCATCAAAAAAATGAGGGAATTTATTATTGGTATAACGTACACCGTCAACAGCGTGGTCATGCCCATGAAAAGCTGCTTTTACATTAGGGTAGCTGTGTAATAAATTTAAAGTTTCTTCGCATTCGGCATTATAAAACTCTTCTTTGAGCCATTTGGTAGGTGGTATATGCAGCACCACGAACACGATGGCTCTGTTTTTAAATTTTTCGAGTTGTGTTTTAAGATATACGTTATCTGGGCATAAAAATTCGCCTTTAGGGTTTGATGTGTTTGCGGTTACAAATACAATATCTTGTTTTTCAAACGTATAAGTATCCTCGTAGCCAAAAACCGATTTCCAAAGTTTAGCATCTGCAAAATCGTGGTTGCCAGGTATAGCATAATAAGGCATTTTAAATTTCGAAAAATACTGTTGTTTTACTACCGAAAGCAAATCGGGGCGGTCATGCACAATATCGCCATTAACAATTACAAAGTCTAAGCCATTTGTTTTATACTCTTTGTTTATCCAGCCAATCATATTTTCATAATTCTCATCAAAAGGTGTATTTTTTTGGCCATAATGCCCATCAGATACCAAAGCAAAACGTAATTTATATTTTATTGTGCCAGTAATGCTAGGGTTTTCCTCCTTACCTAACAAATTTAGGTTAGGCAAAATGCTTAATGTAGCTAAAGCACCAATACTTTTTGTAATAAATAATCTTCTATTGGCCATGTGGGTTATTTTTTATTGATAATAAATAAAGATACTGCTTATTTTAAACCCAAATACGAAATTGATTATTAAGATTTTGTTAATCATTACAAACTTTTTTTGATAAATTTTTTAATCTGTTTTTTAAAATATTTTGTTTTAATTAAATATTTGTTTTTTTTTCGCTTCAAAAATTTGATTTATAATGTATTAATTGATTTAGTATATTTTACCAATATTAAATAAACCGAGTGTTATTTAACCTTAATTTAACGCTAAATTAATGCTATCGAGGCATTGAGTTGAACATAGCCACTTACCTTTGTATTAAACTAACAAATAAATTTATGATAAAGTATTTTACAAAAAAATTATTTTTGTTTGCCACTTTTATATTGGTAAACACATTTGCAATTGGGCAGGTTACAACAAGTAGCATGTCGGGTAAGGTTTTAGAAAAAGTAAACCAAGCGTTGATAGGAGCAACAGTTAAAGCAATACACCAACCTACTGGTACAGTTTACGGTACCGTAACCAATGCCGATGGTAGGTTTAATATTTCTAATATGCGTGTAGGTGGTCCTTATGTTATAGAAGTACGTTATATAGGTTACGATGCTAGCAAACTAAGCGATATTTATTTAAAATTAGGCGAGACATCTAATTTTGATATTAAGGTTTCTCAAACAGGTACACAATTAACAGAAGTTGTTGTAGTAAGCAAAAAAGATAATTTGCTAAATAGCAAAAGAACAGGTGCCGCTACAAACATTAGCAAAGACCAGTTAGAGAAGTTACCAACCATTAATCGTTCTTTACAAGATTTTACACGTTTAACGCCACAGGCAAATGGTAACTCGTTTGGTGGTGTTAATAATAGGTTTAATAACATTACCATTGATGGTGCGGTTAATAACGATGTTTTTGGCTTATCAGGTAGCGGTGCTCCAGGTGGATCAGCTGGTACACAGCCTATATCATTAGATGCTATACAAGAAATACAAGTAGTTTTAGCTCCTTACGATGTATCGTTAGGTAACTTTACAGGTGCAGGTGTAAATGCCATTACCCGTTCTGGTACCAATAAATTTGAAGGTTCGGCTTATTTTTTTGGTAGAAACCAAAATGTTTCTGGAAAAAACGTTTTAACCGATGCTAGAGTTGCCGATTTTACTGATAACCAATATGGTTTTAGATTAGGAGGCCCAATTATTAAAAATAAATTATTCTTTTTTGTAAATGCCGAGTTAGGCCGTAGAGCTGCTCCACTAGCAAATAACGCTGGCGAAACGGGTGCTGCTATAAATGATAGCTTAGCTAGAGTAATTGCAAATTCTACATTAACTAGATATGGTTACGATGTGGGCGGAACTAAAAGCCAAGACTTGTTAAGAAACAATAACAAGTTTTTTTCTAAATTAGATTGGAACATTGACAATAAAAATCAATTAACTGTAAGGTATAATTATATTGATGCTTTTGACGAAAACTTAACTAGGTCGCAAACTGAATTTAATTTTGCAAATAATGGTTTTAGGTTTACCAATAAGCAACATGTGGGGGTTATAGAGCTACGTTCTAAACTCTCAGAAAAAATAGCCAATAATTTAATTTTAGGTTACACTAAAGTGGATGATGCTCGAAAAATAAATGGCGAATTATTTCCAATGGTTACCATAAATAATATTGGAGGTGTAGCTGCAAATACAGCCGTATTTGGGTCTCAAAGAAGTTCGGTAGCAAACGGTTTAAATCAATCTATTTTAGAATTTACCGATAATGTTAAAATAAATTTGGGTAAACACTTAGTTACTGTTGGTACACATAACGAGTTTTTTAAATTCAGCAATTTATTTATTAATAACGTAGCTGGTCGATGGACATTTAATAATTTAAATGAGTATTTAAACAATGGGTCAACTAATTTAGAGCCAAGACAAGTACAAGCTACTATTTCTAGAGACCCCAACAATGCAAGACCATCAGCTAAATTTAGTGCAGCCCAGCTAGGTTTTTATGCACAAGATGAGTTTGAGGTAATAAAAGGCTTAAAAGTTACTGCAGGTTTACGTGTGGACATACCTCTATTTGGCGACAAACCATTAGCAAACGATTCTGTTGCTAAATATTTTCCAGGATATAAAACCGATAGAACACCAAGTTCTAAACCTTTATTATCTCCAAGGTTAGGCTTTAATTACGATGTAATGGGCGACCGCAGTATACAAGTACGTGGTGGTACTGGTTTATTTACAGGGCGTGTACCTTTTGTATGGTTATCTAACCAATATAGCAACAGCGGTATGTTGTTTAGTACTGTTGATGTATTGGGTACCGCACCTGGTGTATTGGCTTTTAATCCAAACCCTAACACACAAGGTAGTGCAGGTGCAGGAAATAACCGAGCCGAAATTAATTTAGTAAGCGAAAATTTTAAAATCCCTCAAGTTTTTAGAAGCAACTTGGCTGCCGATTTTAAATTACCTTATGGTATTATTGGTACTTTAGAAGGTATATACTCTAAAACGATAAATAATGTAGTTTATAGCGATATAAATATGAAAGAAAGTACCAATAAAATTCCAATTGGTTTAACAGGTGGTGTTGCAGCAACACCTACAACGCCTGCAATACCAGCGGCCGATGATAGAACCTTTTTTGGTGGTACGCCAGCAGCTACTAAAGTAAGTAATGCTAACTTTACAAACGTTTTATTATTACAAAACACAAATAAAGGCTATACCTATAACCTAACTGCGCAATTAAAGAAAGAATTTAATTTTGGTTTATCAACCATGGTAGCATATACCAATAGCGAAGCAAAATCAGTAAACGATGGAGCTAGTAGTACAGCTTTATCTAACTGGGAATTTGTACAAACTGTAAACAGCCCAAACAATCCAGATTTAACAACTTCAAACTTTCAAACCCGCCACCGTATAATTGGTAACGTAAACTATAATATAGCTTATGATAAAAATAAAATGTTTGTAACCGCTATATCAATATTTTATGCTGGTACATCGGGGCAACGTTTTACATACTTATATAATGGAGATTTAAACGGTGATGGAAGATTTGGTAACGATTTGTTTTTTGTACCTAAAGATGCCTCGCAAATTAAATTATTACCTTTAATAGCATCAGGTGCTTTACCAGCACAAACCCCTGCTCAACAATGGGAAGCATTAAATACTTTTATAGAAAACGACCCGTATTTGAAAACTAAAAGAGGGCAATACACTGAAAGAAACGGAGCTATTTCTCCTTTCCAACACCAGTTTGATGTAAGAATTAGCCAAGATTTAGGTGGTATAGTAAAAGGTACTAAAAATAAGATTCAGTTAACATTCGATATTTTTAACGTAGGCAACTTGTTAAATAAAGAATGGGGACGCCAATATTTTGTAACTAACCAAGCTACACAATTGGTTACATTAACTACTCCAGCTTTACCCGCAGGTGGTTACACATTTAGAGCACCCGCTAACGGTTTAGGTTACCAAACATCAGCTTTTGGTTCTTCTTGGACAGGCCAATTCGGCATTCGCTACATATTTAATTAAATTTTTCTATCTCAAAACAAAAAACCCCGATTTACACAATCGGGGTTTTTTTGTTTAACAAAACCTAGCGCAGCACTCCCCACATTTCTTCTACCGCTTTTTCGCGATAGCTAAAAATATCGTTGGTTTGTTTTTGTACCACTAAGGCATTGGCTATTTGCCCAATAATCCCGAAAGGTACCCCATAAATCAGCTTATCGGTCATCAATACGCCGCCAT
>JAAFJW010000166.1:0-3726 GCA_013298995.1 Sphingobacteriales bacterium
CAATCAGGATAGTTACCAAATAGGCTATACCTACTTTAAATTAAAAAAGTATAACCAAGCCATTGCCCAATTAGGCAAATTAATAAACGATAAAAACGCATACAGCCAGTACGGCATTTATACCTTGGGCGATGCTTACCTTACATCTAAAAATAAACAGAGCGCAAGAAATGCGTTTCAGGTAGCCTCCAAATTAGATTTTGACAAGGCCTTGCAGGAAGATGCGTTGTTAAATTTTGCCAAACTTTCGTACGAATTGGCGTTTCATACATTAGCTTTAGATGCTATTGAAGATTTTGTAAAACGCTACCCAAACTCTGATAAAAAAAACGAAGCAAAAACCTTGCAGGCAAAAATATTACTAAGCTCTAAAAACTATAAGGCAGCCATTGATGTACTGGAAGCCATGCCCGATAAAAACGACGAAGCCAAAGAAACCTACCAAAAAGTAACGTATTTTAGGGGTTTAGAGTTTTATAACGAGCGGGCATTTGAAAATGCAATTTCACATTTTTTACGGTCTAACAATAATGCACTTGATGCCGAAACTCATGCACTAGCCACTTATTGGTGTGCCGAGGCCATGTACGAAGTAAAAAAATACAACGAAGCAATAGAATTTTTTACCGCTTTTTTGGCCATGCCCGCGGCAAAAAAAACCGAGGTGTTTAATTTTGCCAATTATGGCTTAGGCTATGCCGCCCTCGAAGCCGAAAATTATAACAAGGCCGCCAGCTACTTCGATAAGTTTTTAAAGGGTAACGAGAAAGACGAAAAAACCATTACCGATGCCACCCTACGCTTGGCCGATGCTTATTTTGGCGCAAAAAATTATGGCAACGCACTGGTAAATTATAACCGAGTAATAAGCCAAAATGCCTCAAGTGAGGATTATGCCCTGTTTCAGCGTGGCGTAATACAAGGCTTGCAAAACCAACCCGATGCCAAAATTGCTACATTACAAGCATTGCTACAACGTTTCCCCATATCTAATTACGCCGATGATGCTAGCTTCGAAATTGCTTATACCTACTTTTTAATTGGCCAGGGCGATAAAGCAAAAACAGATTTGCAGGCTTTGGCCGATAAATATCCGCAAAGTTCGTACCTACCTAGGGCTTTATTAACCATAGGCTTGGTATATTACGACCAAAAGAAAGATGCCCAAGCCTTAGAAATATTTAAACAAGTAATTAGCGATTACAAAGCCAGCAACGAAGCCCAACAAGCCCTCAAACTCATCGAGCGCATATATATTGATGGCGGCAATGCCACCGAGTTTATAAACTACGCCAACAGCACAGCCATAGGTAATTACAGCACTGCCGAGCAGGATAATATTTTGTTTAAAGCAGCCTACAATCGCTACAGCAAAAATGATTGGGAAGGAACTGTACTTGCTGTAAATGCTTATTTTGATAAATTCCCTAAACCTATAAAAGATAAGCAAGCCAAATTTATACGGGCCGAAAGCTATAATAAACTGGCAAATTTTATCGCCGCCATTGCCGATTACGAATATATTTTAAACGACTGGACAAGCGAATACACCGAGCGGGCTCTGCTAAGTATATCCAAAATTTATATGAACAATAAGCAGTATAACGAAGCCATTGTACACCTCAAAAAACTCGAAACCACAGCCGAATATAAGGCCAATTACAGCTTTGCCATCAATAATTTAATGCTGGCTTATGCGGGTATTTTAGTACCCGACCAAACCCTCAAATACGCCGATTTGGTAAAAACCTACGAGCAATCATCCGACGAGGATCGTAACAAAGCATCGCTTTATGCTGGTAAAGCTTATTTGCTTAAAAGCGATACTACCACAGCTTTAAAACAGTTTGATGCCGTAATAAAAGCTACCAAAACCGTAACCGCAGCCCAAGCCAAATACGCCCTTGCCGAAATACAATACCAAAAAAAGGAATACAAGCTATCGCAAAAAACCTGTTTCGATTTAATAAACAATATGCCCAATTACGATTACTGGGTAAGCAAAAGTTTTTTATTGCTGGCCGATAACTATGTAGCCTTAAAAGATAATGTACAAGCCATTGCCACCTTAAAAAGCATTATTGATAACTACGATGGCAAAGATGAAATACTTGAAACAGCCAAACAAAAATTAGAGGTATTAAATGCCAAATAAATTATGATTACTAAAAACAAAATAACCATCCTCTTTTTTTTAGCAATATTTTTGGGTAGCGCATGCTTAAAGGCACAGGTAAAAAAGCCTGTTGTTAAACCACTTACCGATACCAGCAAAACCGAAGTAACACAACAAATAGAAGTAGTACGGGCTTATAAACCTGTACTGGCCGATGCCCTAAAAATTAGGCGTAACCCCGATTTAACCGATATAAAGCCCTCCACACCAAAAATCACCTATAATTTATTAGATAAACGCTTAGAGCTAAATACCGATATTAGGGAATTACAAGTACAAAAAATACGTAACCCAAGTGCCGAAGATTTAAAAAACAATTATGCCAAAATTGGCTTAGGCAACCTAGGCACCACGCTGGCACAACTAAACCTAGCAACTGGCCAAGACCAAGCCCTGCAAGCAGGTTTCAACTTTAACCACCTAGCACAAAAAGGTAAGCTGAACCTACAAAACACTAGCCAGCAAACAGCCACAGTGTATGGAAAATCTATTGGCAATACGCTGGTATTACAAGGCGATTTACAGTACAACCGCCGTATCCATTATTTTTATGGTATTGATGAGATGCAAACGTTTAGCAACCTCAATCCGCAACAGCAAAAAATTAACCTATTTGAAGCCAATGCCCAAATTTATAAACGCATGCTTGCTAGCGATAGCAATCAACTCGCTTTTGCATCAAAAATACACGCCTACCATTTTAATACTATTTTTGATAATACCGAAAACAACGTTACCATAAGTGCCGATGCAAGTAAAAATATACGCCTGTTTAAAGCTGGAGCCAATGCTGTAATTGATTTTACCAGTACCAAAAACAGTATCAATAGTTTAAGCAATCATTTATTTAAGTTAAACCCGTATATAAAACTAGATGGCAACCGCTTTAGGCTAACAGCAGGCATTAATTATGTAAACGAGTTTGGCAGCAACCAGCGCATCCATATTTTCCCCAATGCAAGTATTGATTATGCGCTAATAGCCGATTATTTAACCCTTTTTGGTGGCCTAAGTGGCGATGTAAACAAAACCCGGCTCCAAGCGTTAACAACAGTAAATCCGTTTTTAAATACCAACCCATTTATTAAAAACAGTATCCAAAAACTGGCTATTTCGGGTGGTGTGCGAGGTATCATTGTACCCAATGTAGGGTTTAAAGCAATGGTAAAAAGTATTTCGGTTACCGATTTTCAATACTTTATAAACAATATCGATGAAAAACAAAAATTTGATATTGCTTACGATGATGCCAATATATTAAACTTTACAGGCGAAATAAATGCTAAATTTTCCGATAATTTTAGCCTTGATACCAAAGCCGATTTTAACCAATATACTCTTAAAAGCCAAGCCTATGCTTGGTTTAACCCTGCATTAAAATTTACCTCAACCGCAGGTGTTAAAATTACTAAAAAGGTTAAGCTCGAGGCCGATTTTTATTACCAATCATTAACCAAGGCACTGGTTTTAAATTATCCTAATCCTTTAGCTTTTTCGACCCCTGAATATAATCCCAATACTGTTGCTACATTACCGAGTTTTGTAGATAT
>JAAFJW010000166.1:3736-4612 GCA_013298995.1 Sphingobacteriales bacterium
AATACCAACAGTTTTTGTATTATCCTAGCTTTGGGTTAAATGTTTTGGGTGGGATTTCGTATTCGTATTAAAATTATTTTAACAATCAATCATATTAAAATTGTGAAGAGTTGATTTATTGTGGTTTTTGAAATAAAAATTTTAACACGAATATTTTACCAAACAGTAAAAGTAATATCGCTAGCTAGCTAAAATTTGTGCCCTAGCAATAATAAAAAAACATGAAAATAACCCTTTTAAGCATCAGTAAAACCGAAGAAAAATATATTAAAGAAGGCATTGATATTTACCTAAATAGGCTAAAGCATTACATAAAATTTGAAATTATTGAACTACCCGAACTTAAAAACACCAAACATTTAAGCCAAGATTTGCAAAAGAAAAAAGAAGCCGAATTTTTTCTTAAAAACATTTTAAACACTGATTATGTAGTGCTTTTAGACGAACGAGGAACAGAATTTAACTCACTTTTATTTGCCGATTTTTTAAACAAACGGATGCTTGCCAGCACCCAAAACCTAGTTTTTATTATTGGTGGTCCTTATGGTTTTGATATCAGTATGTATGAGCGGGCTAACGCAAAAATATCCTTATCAAAACTTACGTTTTCGCACCAAATGGTACGCTTGTTTTTTGTAGAACAAGTATATAGAGGCTTTACAATTTTAAAAGGCGAGCCGTACCATCACGCATAAAAAAAGCCACCCAAATTTCTTCGGGTGGCTCAACCATAAACAAAAACCTAAAATTATTGCCCAATTAAAAGTGGCGCCTTTCCATCGGTAACAATAATTTTAGTGTTTGGCGAAACCGATAAATCTTTAAAGGCTTGTATGGTATTGTACTGTATTATTCGGTCGGTAAGGCCTTCCGAAA
>JAAFJW010000167.1 GCA_013298995.1 Sphingobacteriales bacterium
ATTTTACACATACGGTAAGCCCTATAAAATTTTGTAAAAACAATAGCAGTTTTTATGCTATATCTAACCTAGGGAGAGATAACACCGAGCTGGTTACCATAAATTGTAGCAATGGCCAAGAAACCATTTTTACCAATACCAATGCCGATGTGGTAAATGTGGGCTTTAACAATTTATTGCCCGATTGGCTAACCGTAGAATCGCAAAAAAAACACTACGTATTTTTAAATACCAATACTAAAAAACTGTTTAATACAATTGCCTCCTGTTTAAAAACACCACATTTCGAAATTATTGATAAAGACACGCAAGGCAATTTATATGTATTAAAAACGTATAGCGATAGGCAAAAAGATGCTTTTTACTTGTATGATAAAGCCAAAAATAAAGCTATTAAAATATCGAATAATGAAAATATAAAACCTAGTGATTTATGTGAGATGCAACCCGTAAAATTTACCAGTACTGATGGCGCAATAATTTATGGCTATTTAACCCTGCCGCAAAACTATAAGCGCAATTTACCTTGTGTGGTAATACCTAGCCCCAATCCCAATACCAGAAACGCATGGGGCTGGGTACCCGAAGTACAGTTTTTGGCCAATAGGGGGTATGCTGTATTGCAAATAAATTACAGAGGATGCGTGGGTTATGGCCAGGCTTACAAAACTGATGGTTTTAAAAACTGGGGCTTGCTTATGCAAAATGATATTGTAGCAGGTGCCAAATGGCTTATAAAACAGAAAATAGCTAATAAACAAAAAATAGCAATATATGGATTTGAATTTGGTGGTTTTGCGGCATTAAGTGTAGCCTGCGCCAAACCACAAGTTTTTAACTGCGCAGCCTCGTACTCGGGCATAAATAATTTGTTTACCTACTTAAAAGATAATAATAAATATAGCAAGCCTTACCAGCAAATGCTTTATCAAGCCATTAAACAATCGGATGATGATGCAACTTTTATGCGTAAAATGTCGCCTGTTTTTAATACAGATATAATAAATATTCCTTTATATATTGTGCAGGGTGGTAAAGATAAACAGATAAGCGTAAACGAAACCAACCAGTTTGTGAAAATACTGCGCAAAAGAAATATTAAAATCAAATATTTGGTTAAAGATGAAGAGAGCCATTGTTTTAGCAACAATCAAAATATTTTAGAGTTATACAACAATTTAGAAACCTTTTTAAATCAAAACTTTAATTAAAATATGGCATCGAACCGAAGCAGCTATAAAAAAAATTACCTGTTAATAATTTCGTTTTTTGTATTTATTTCTATATCACTTGTGATAGCGTTGATATTAGGCTTTAACCTTGCCCGAAAGTATGTGGAAAGCGAATTTATATCTTTAAAAATAGAGGTAATGGAAAAAACTTTAGAGCCTTATAATGATTTTTTTCAAAATAAAATTCCTCAAATATCTTATTACCAAGGCTACCTAGATTCGCTATCGGCGGCCCAATACGCAAATAATATTTTACAAACCTATCCATTTGTAAACCAAGTTTTGTTTTACGATGCCGAGATAAGTAACCACAGCATACACGATGGATTTGCCTACGAAAAACTATCTATCGGTATTAGAGGCCTGTATCAATTTAAAAAAAATATAAGTAAAGATTCGGTTATTGTTTTTAAAAACGACCATCAAGGTAGCTTTACATTGGCCAAAACCGATGATTTTAATAAAATTGGACAACGTTTTTGTACATTGCTATACAAAACCGATAGCCTCAAAAGTTTATCTACCGATGTGCTATACAAAACATTTTTTTACGTATCTAACAATAAAATTACTTACATGGGCGTACCTCGCCCCGATGATTTATTGCGCTATAAAGGCCTAATGTTGTATAAACAGGTAAAATCACCATTGTACGAACAGGATATACTGTCTTTCGACTTAAATCCTTTTAAAATAAAAATTATAAATTCGCACAAAGAATTATATCAATTTATAAGCCTACGCAAAATTTCTTACGACCCAGTGTACGAACAGCCCAACCTAGTTTCTACAAACGTAAACCTGCCTGGTGCTTTTGCCGAGTATAAAATGTATTTTGCTAGCGAACGTAATTTTATAAGCAAAGAAATAAATAATAGATTTTTACCTATTGCTATCGGGATAATATTTGTATATATTATTTTATCATTAATTATTTTTTTACTGTTTCGCAATATAAGTGTGAACAATAAATTATTTAAACTGCAGTATGATTTTATCAATAACTTTACCCACGAATTTAAAACACCCGTATCGGTAATTAAAATAGCGGGTAATAATATTAAACGAGCAAGCGTGTTAAGTACTGCCGAAAAAAACCATTACAGTAAAATTTTAGACGAAGAAGCCGATAAGCTAAACGATTTAATGAATAAATTACTCTCGTTTTCGCAATTAGAATCAAAATCAATTACATTAAAATACGAAAAATTAAATGTGGAGATTTTTGTACAAAATATTATTGATTCGTTCCAATTTAAACATCCCGATTACGATATCGAATTTGAAACCGTTGGCGTAACTACTTTTTATTCCGACCCTGTATTATTGTCCAGCATTTTTCATAATTTGATTGATAATGCTTACAAATACTCGTCAGTGGGTAACAAGCATCTAACCATACTTATTAAACGTAACCGCAAAAATGTAATTTTTTCGTTTACCGATAAAGGTATTGGCATAAAACAATCCGAGCTTAACAATATATTTAAGAAATTTTATCGAATCCAAAACCAATACAACCAACAAGGCAGCGTAGGCTTAGGCCTAGCATTTTGTAAAGAACTAGTGTTATTTATGAATGGCAATATTACAGTAACAAGTGAAATAGATACAGGCTCATGCTTCCGAATAAATTTACCATATAATCAAATTTAAAAAAATGAAAAAAGATATAAAAATTGCAATTGTAGAAGATGACGAAAACTTAAGATTTTTGGTAGTTCATCGCTTAATTAACGAAGGCTTTACCGTTATACAAACAGGCGATGGCGCACAAGCCGAACAATTGGTTTTGGCCGAACAGCCTAATATTGTATTGCTGGATTGGATGTTACCTAATAAAGATGGTGCCGAAATATGTATATCGTTACGGGCACAAGGTTTTGAAAACGCAATTATAATGATGACCGCCAAAGCACAAGATTTAGATAAAATAGACGCTTATAATTTTGGCGTATCCGATTATATTACCAAACCATTTAATATGGATGTAATGGTTGCTATGCTGGATAATAAAATTAAACACCTACAAGCAGATAAGGCCGAAATCAATAAATTTGGAAAAATGGAGTACTACCCAGCCACACTTTCGGTAGTAAGAGATGATGTAAAAATAGAACTAACAATAATAGAAAACCGAATATTAACCTATTTTTTACAACATGCTAACCAAATTGTAAGCCGCGAAGATTTAATGATAGGCGTGTGGGGATACGAAGTTGATTTAAACACCCGCACCCTAGATATGCACATTGTACGCTTGCGCAAAAAAATAGAAATTAACCCCGATTTCCCCGAATATTTACAAACCGTACGTGGCCTAGGTTATAGGCTTGCATATTAGTTTTATAGCTTATGAAGCAATATTTCGAGCTTTTGTCGCCACTCTAAAGTAAGCTCTTCCAGCTGTATCAAACGCTGTAATGCAGCTTTATTGCTACTATCGTGGTAGCGGGTATAGTTTACATCCATAACCGAAATTTTTTGGGGGTGTGCGCTTAAAAAAACAAGTGTATCACTGGGTTTTACCCACCCCTCTTTAATAGTGCGCAAGTAAAAACCTGTATATCCAGTTTGCTGGCACAATACTGGAAATTTTTTAAAATTGTATTTAATACCTATCATGTAACATGGGCCACGTGGTTCCGATACTTCTACAATACTTTCGCCCAGTTTATACCTATCGCCAATACACACGTTTTCTTCTAAAGCCACAGTACCCGTTAAGGTAAGGTTTTCGCCAAATGCCCCCGCCACCATATCAATACCTAAAGTGTTTTTCCAATAAGCAAATCTATCCGAATTATAACAACACACGGCTTTATCATTTCCGCCGTGGTGCTTGGTATCAACAACAATATCGCCACTAAAACCTGTAAAGGTTAAAAAAATAGCTTCCGATGTAATAGCCTGCTTATTATAAGCACTCGATGCGCTTTGATGGTCGGCAACCAATAACTCGGCTTCGCCCTTAATATTTATAGATTGTATGCTTATATCTTTGTTCATCCTACCAAAATAATAATTAAAAGCTTTGGTTTAAATAAATAAAAAAATTTTTTTCTATTTGTGATTTAAAATTAAGCATTTATACAGCTTATTAGCTACAATTGCTTTAGTTAATTCATTATAGCCTTGCATAAATAAGATTTTTGAATACAAATAGCTTCGGACGTACCTCAGATAAACGTTAGATTTTTTTTTGATTTTTAATTTTTAGATAACCGCCTATTTTAGCCTAACCCCTCAAAACTAAA
>JAAFJW010000169.1 GCA_013298995.1 Sphingobacteriales bacterium
TTTTTCTTCGGCTTCTAAAACAGCTTTGGTGGCAAGGTCTTGTTGTTTTATAATTTCGGTTTTTAGCTTGGTTTCTTGTTTAAGTTTGTAACGGTTGTAAAACAAAAAGCCGAGTAAAATAGTGGTTAATAATGCTGCCAAACTAAGTACTAAATAGGTGTTTCGTTTGGCTATGTTTAGTTTTTGAATTTTGTTTTCTTTGTTTAATAGGTTTATATTTTGTTGTTTTTTTTCGGTTTCGTATTTTATTTGCATTTCTGCGATTTGGGCGGTTAAACTTTTTTTATAAATGGTGTCTTTTAAATCAATTAAAGCTTCGTTGTGCAAAAATGCTTGCTTGTAATCGCCTTTTTTTCTGTAAACATTACTTATGTTTATTAAAGCGTTTTCTAAATCTTCCATATTATTATTGGTTTTAGATAGGGCAATGCTTTGCTTATAATAATCAATTGCTTTTGTAAAGTTTTCGGTTTCTTCGTTTATCTGCCCTAGGTTGGTTAAGCAACTTGCTTCGCCAAAGGCATTATGAATAGCCCGAAATTTAGCCATGCTTTTTGTAAGAAACAGCTCGGCTTTGGTATAATTTTTTAATAAAATATTTATAGCACCTACATTTAAGTACGAATTGGCAAGGTTTAATTGGCTGCTTAGTTTTTCGCGTATGTGCGTTGAAGCCATAAAATATTTTTCGGATTTTAATAGCTCATTATTTCCGCCATACAATATGCCGTAGTTGTTATAAAGTTGCGCAAGCCTTTCTTTATCGTTTAATTTTGTAAAAATTATATTTGCTAAAGAGTAATATTTTTCGGCCTCGGTAACCATGCCTTGGTGTTGCCATAAATTACCTATATTGATATAACAATTACCTATTGCAAATTGGTTTTTTAATGAGGTATATATTTTAATTGCTTGTAAATAATTTAATTGGGCGTTTTTAAAATCGTTTTTTAACGAGTAGGCATTGGCAACCAAACCTATCGATGTAGCCATCGAAATCTTATCATGCAATTTATAAGCCCAATGAAGCGATTTTTGGGCATATAATTTAGCCGAATCGGGCTGGCCTATATCAAAAAAATAGCTTGCATATTTGTTATTTACATCCATAAGCAAGGTATCGTTTGTGGTTTTATTACTCAATAATTTTGCTGTATCGAGATATAATTTAGCCTTATTCAGATTTTTTGGCTGGTAAGCCGTAAAAAGTTTAATATATGCTTTAGCCTTTATTAGGGTACTGGAGTTTGTTTTTATTTGGGTTTGAAGGCTGCTGGGGTTTTTAAAATCTTGAGATTTAACTGTTAAAGCAAAACCGAGCGTGATATATAATAATAACTTCATAAAAAAATGTGCTATTGATTTTGGAGTTTACTGAATAACGGACTTGTATTTGCGATGGTGGGGAAATTGAAAAACGTCTGCCCGTAACAAATGCCTGATAAAAGTACAAAAGCTGATGATAAAAAGCTAATGCCAAATTTATATTCGTCAAGCCCGAACTGATGCTAAATATAATTGCAAATGTTGATATTTATTCCGTCAGCCCCACTTACACAAACCCTGTGTTAGCGGTTAGCCATTTTTATCTTTCTGTACATTTAAAGCGCATACGGAAATTACTAGAAAGCATTCTCGAAACTCCTTATACAGGAATTGGTAAGCCCGAACCTTTGAAATATGATTTTTCGGGTTCTTGGTCTCGCCGAATTAATATTACCGACCGACTAATTTACGAACTTCAAGAAAATAATGTTTTACATATTTATTCGATGCGAGGACATTATGACTAAATGCAGTTTTTAGAATATTTTAAAAGGTAGTTTTACTTTCTAAATTAAGCGTCTCCTTTTCCCTTAAATACATAACATACTATTTCATTTGCACTGCTTATTTGCTTAGAAAATTTTAAAACTTTTTTTATTTACTATCAAATTTGAGGCTGAAAATATTAACAATGCTAGAGTTGTTTTTTTATTGGCGGGTTGCAAACCTTACGATATGAACTTCGAGGTTTAAAGCCTCGAAGAGCAGGTGGAAATTATAAACAACAGAAAATTTTAACTTATACACTTTAGGGGATAGTGTCGTTGTAAAATTCTGTTAGCGTCTGTAAGTTTGTAAACTAGTAAATTTTCTGGTAACGCCATCGGTTGTATTAATATCTTCACGGTATAATACTAAGTCGTTGGGTAATATTGCTCTGATTTCATGGTTGATAAAAAGTTCGCCACCAATATTTAAGTTAAGCGATTTACCACTATTTGTTATGGTATAAGTTCCTGATTTTATACTATTGTCGCCAAAAGTTTTAATAGTACCATCTGCTTTAAATTCAATGGTGTTTACGTTTGTTTCAATTTCGGTATTCGAGTATTTTAAAGTATCATTTGTGTAATCTTTGGTCTCTGTTTTTTGAAGTGTCCAAGTACCTATAATTCTTGATTTTATAATTTTATCTTCATCATTTTGTTTATCCTCTTTTTTACAGCTTACAAAACCTATTGCCAATGCTGCTACTACATAGTATGTTTTAAAATTTTTCATTTTTTTGTTTTAAGGGTTAAATATTTTTTTGAGTTAATATTAAAAACCTTGATAATTTATTGTAAATAATTTATTAATAGCTATTTGTGTTTTATTTTTTATTATGCTTAAAACCTAAAGCCTAAACATAAACCCGCTCTAATACCCGCAAAAGGGCCTTTAAAATTTATGCTTGCGCCAGTTTCATCAACACTTGTGGTAGCTTTTAATGGGTTATCGCCATCTGTTATATCTTTCAGTTCTTCTCTTATGCCTTCTTGCTGGTCGGGGGTTAAGGCTTGGGTAACTTTTACACTCCCTGTACTTGAGCCATAATGTGGCCCTAAAATCCACCAGTCTAGGTATAATAATTTGCTCAATTTCCATTGTGCACCAAGCATAAGCCCGCCAGTTATACCATTTACTTTGCCACTTAGCGGTATAGTAGCGGTTAATTTATTACCCGAGTTAGTTTCGGTATAAGTATAATCAAGTGGTAAATCGGCGGTAAAAGAGCCAAACCTAGCAAAAGGTGCTAAATAAAAACCTCTAAAAACTCCTTGGCCGCAGTAAAACCTAAACTCGGGCGTAAAAACTGTACTACCCACTTTTAAATTATCTAGTTGCTTGTTAGTTTCAGGGTCATTTACCAAGCTTTTTATGGAGTTTAAAAATGGTATTTGCCCTTTAGGCATAAATTTAAAACCTATTACAGCCGATATTCTTTTACCTATTGCCCGTTCGTATTGTAGCGAGTAGTTATTAAAAATTAGGGCAGTAAAATTTATTTTTGCTAGGTTTTTACCAGGTGTGTTTGCCACCACAAAGCTTTTTGGCCCAGCGGTGGTTTGTGCATTCACAAGTTTTGTTACTTGCATAAGCGATATTAAAAACAGGATTAAAAAAAATTTTATTTTCATTGTTTAAAAATTAAAGATTAATTTATTGTCATAATTATTGGTTACCCAATCTGGTTGTAAAATCAGAAATTACGTTTTGGTATTTTCTTAGTACCCTATCCCAGTCTCTAAACTGCTCGTCGGCTTTTACGCTGGTTAAAGGCGACCCCGAATATTCGCTAACCAATTTTACTTTATAGGTTAGCGGGTTACTTTTTGATAGTTTGATAATTAACCTTGTTCTGATGGTATTTTGCTCAAACGATTGCACTATCCAAGCGGTACGTAGGTACGATGTTTCTTTATCGGCAACTTCAATGGCATCAAAATAATCGGTAACTACTTGGCTGGTACGTTTCCAAACATCGCTTATTTCTAAGTTTTTGTTAATTTCTACCGAAAAATCAACATTGGCTTGGTCGGTTTTTATAGATGCTTCCTCGGCATCATCTTTTTTCATATCAAAAAACTGTTTTTTAGGTGGTTCGGTAGTACCTTTTTTATTGCAATAGGTTTGCTCGTATTTTAGGAAACCAGGTTTGTTGATTTTAACATTTACACAACCATTTTTGGGGATACTTATTTTTAAGTTTCCAGTACCTAGGCTTTGGCCATCAACAATAATTTTAGCATCAGGTTCCGATGCCGAAATTTCTACCTTTTGGGCGTTTGCACTGCCAATTGTTAAACCACAAATTAGGGCTAGTAATAGTTTTTTCATTTTTGTTTATTTGTTTTTTTTGCCTACTCTATAAAGTTTTGGGCTTCCCTTTTTTCCCCTAACCCCCGAAGGGGAGATTGGGCGGCGGTATAAAAAGCGTGAGTAACCACACCCACGCTAATTAACACCACTAACCAATTGTTTTATTGTAGGTAGATTAGTTTGCTTTTAATTTTTTTATATAACTCCATCTTTTATGCTATTTGTAATAATTTGAACAATATTTTTACCTTCTGCCTTTTTTAAGATATTTTTACGATGCGCTTTC
>JAAFJW010000168.1 GCA_013298995.1 Sphingobacteriales bacterium
AAAATTATTACAGATATTTTGCACCACTCGGGCACCAACCCAAAAGAGAAAAAGAAAATTGAAGACGAGCAAGAAGCAATAAGAACCATTAATGCAATGTTTGAAGAAAAAGAAAAAAAGTTTTTAATAGCATTAAATGAAAAAGACAAAGCAATAATTGAAAAAGACCAAGCATTGAATGAAAAAGATAAAGTGTTAAACGAAAAAGAGCAAGCATTAAATGAAAAAGACCTATTAATTGCAGAACTTATGCGTAAACTTGAAGATAAGAAATAATTACAACAGCGAATATTAATTTTTACATTATTGAGGCAATAAGTAATAAACCTAAATATTTATAATACTATTAAACCCGTTTGGACAACCAAATATATTTTTGATAACATAAAAACATCAATAATATTTGAATAATTAAGCATTAGCTGCAAGCAAACAGAAACAGGTTGTAACAAAAAAAATCTAATTTTTAATAACGTAAAACCTTTTTTAAAATACTAAACAAGTAGTATAATTTAAAGCAAATTAGTGAAATTTTAAAACAAAATTTAAAAAGCCCGTTGCCCGAGGCCCGAGGCCCGCTGCCCACAAGCTCACAAGCCCATTACTCAAAAACAAAAAAAATATGGCACAATACGAAATATTATTACCCAAAATGGGAGAAAGCGTTGCAGAAGCTACCATAATTAGGTGGGAGAAAAAAGAAGGTGATAACGTTGCTATTGAAGATATTTTGGTGGAAATAGCTACCGATAAGGTAGATTCGGAAGTACCATCGCCCGTAGCAGGGAAACTGGTAAAACTACTTTTTGCCGAAAACGATGTAGCCCGTGTAGGCGATGTAATAGCCATTATTGAAACTGAAGCCGAAACCGAAAATATTGATGCGCCAATTACAGCTACCCTTAGGGCTGATAATGAAATAATTGAAACCATAGTACCACAAATAGAACAAGCCATAGAAGATGTAAAAACATTTACCGCTTACGATGGTGCTAAATTTTACTCGCCATTGGTAAAAAGTATGGCGCATGAAGAAGGTATTAGTTTACAACAATTAGATACCATTATAGGCACAGGTGCCGATAACCGTGTTACCAAAAACGATTTATTGCAATTTATAGCCGATAATAACTCCGCCCACAGCGAACCTCAAAAACCCATTGTACAACAAGCCACTGCAAGCCAAGCAGCCGAAAGCAGTACAGATGAAATTGTAGAAATGGATAGGATGCGTAAAATTATTGCCGACCACATGGTACATAGCCTACACACCGCCCCGCATGTAACCTCGTTTGTAGAAGCCGATGTTACCAATATGGTAAAATGGCGAGATAAAATAAAAAAAGGGTTTGAGCAACGTGAGGGCATTAAAATCACCTTTACTCCTTTTTTTATAGAGGCTGTGGCCAAAGCCTTAAAAGATATGCCGATGGTAAACGTATCGGTAAACGGAACCCAAATTATTAAAAAGAAAAACATAAATATTGGCATGGCTACAGCCTTGCCTACCGGAAATTTAATTGTACCCGTAATAAAAAACGCCGACCAGCTAAGTTTACTAGGCCTTACCAAAGCCGTAAACGACCTAGCCAGCCGAGCCCGCATCAATAAACTACAACCCGACGAAGTACAGGGCGGCACCTTTACATTAACCAACTTGGGCGCTTTTGGCAATATTATGGGTACGCCTATTATTAACCAACCGCAAGTAGCCATATTGGCCGTAGGGGTAATACAAAAAAAGCCTGCCGTATTAGAAACCGAGTTTGGCGATGTAATTGCCATAAGGCATAAAATGTACCTATCTATGTCGTACGATCATAGGGTGGTTGATGGCTCGCTAGGTGGTGCTTTTATTAAAAAAGTGGCCGATTATTTGGAGGGATGGGATGTAAATAGGGTGGTTTAATCAGAATACAAATCCACCCGAAAAAAATAAATTTGAGCTTTTATAGCTAGGAATAACAAAATTAGTATTGTTACTAAAATGTAAGTTTGAGGATGCTTTATCCCAGTTAATGTAACTGTACGATATACCCAGCCTATAACCAATTTGTTTTTCGGTTTTAAAAATAATGGATATTTCGGGCTGTATCACCACATGGAAATTACTTTTTGAGGTTTTAATTTCTTCCAACGGGTTTTGCTGGTTGGTAAAATTTGTAAACTTCCCTTTGCTAAAAAGTTTTTGATAATTTATGCCTGCACCAAAAGTTAAAAATGTATTATCATCAGCATCAATACTTAGTTTATACAAGGGTTTTATTTGTAAAGCCATGGCATTATTTTCTGCCTCAAATTGTGCTATGGGGTTTATTGCGTTTGTAGTATTGTAAAATTTATTGCGTATGGTACTTCTAACCAAGTAATCAAAGCCAATTTCGGTATAAAAATTTTCTACAAAATTAACAGAGTAGCCAGCGTTAAAAAACAAGCCTGCGGTGGTATTGTTAGGGTCGTTGTTGGTTTGGTTGGCATTGTAGGCTATATACTCTAGCAATGGAGCTTTTAAGTTGGCATAAAAATAATTTTGGGCAAAACTGTTATATGCTCCAATAAGCCAAAAGCATGTGGTTATAAAAAAGAGGTTTAAAATCTTCATAAAATTTATTAACAGACTATTTTTTTCGTTAAAAAAAAGCCTTAACAGCACTTAACTGTTAGGGCTTTTTTTGAGTTTGGTTTAAAAAGTGTAAGCAATATTTAAACCCCAACCACTTAATTTATACCTACCGAAATTTGCTTGTGGGCCATAATTAACAATTGTTTTAGTTACAGGGTCGAAGTCTAAAAAATCTCTAACATATACCCCACGAATATTTTGTACTTGATTTTGTAAGGATATGCCCAATAAATGTTTACTAATTTTATCAGCCACAAATTGGTAACCTACACTATAACCAAAATTAACACCTTGTGAGGTTGTTTTAAAAGGCAAAGCATAACCCAAATTGCCTTGTATATAAAGCGTATTGGCCCTGTTTTTAAAATAGTTAATTTTAAAATGCGTAGATAAGGGGACAGTTTCGATATTATAATCGCCACTTGTATTTTGGCTATTAAAGCCTACGCTTGCCCCCAAGTAATATCTCCCACCAAAATTACGTCCATAGCTAAGATTAGAATGAAAACCTATGCCTTGTAATAAAGGTATTTGAGTTTCAAATAAATCTCCATAAAAGCTATTGTAAGGTGAGTCTTTATAAAATGAAGTGTGATTTAGCCCTCTAGTTGTGGCACCAATTTCAGCCTTTAGTACCCATTTTTTAAAAACTACATTATTAGTTGTTTTATTAATATTGTTTTGCGCCTTAATACCTAATGCTACAAAAGATAAAATGGCTGTAATAAAGAATTTGTATTTCATAAGGTATTATTTTATAATCTGAATACCCACTTTTCTACCATCTAAAGAACCAACAGCATTTACTTTAAATTTTGACTTTGCAAAACATGTATAAAGCCATTTCTGTTTTTTTGTGTTTTCATAAAATTTTAATTAAAGTAAATTGTTTGTAATATTTATTTAAAAATACAACACATAAATCGTAAAATAAAATAAATTTTTAGAAAAAAGCATGTTTAAACATCTAATTTTTAACTTTTTAAAAGCTATTTTAAATTTAAAACGATGCTTTTTAAACCTAAAATTTATTTTTATGCCATAACGCTTAAAAATACAAGCGAACAATAAACAATGGGTTAATTAAATTTCTATTTTTTTATTAAAAATTGATATAATCGTTGTACATTTTTATCTTTTTATACCACTCACTTAAAAAACACCTGCGTAGCCCCGTACCCAAATTTTTCTTTGTGTGCATCCATAAAAATTTTTACTTGGGGGTGTTTACCCAATTGCTTATGTATCATGCTTTTTAGCGTACCATTGCCTACCCCATGTATAAAAATAATGGATAAAAATTTATGGATAATAGCCTCATCTATTATTTTATTAAAGTGGTTGAGTTGTATTTCGATAATTTCTACATTGCTTAAATTGGCATACGTATTACTTAGTTTTTCGATATGTAAATCAATTTCTTTGGCAGGTTTTTGTATTATTGGGATAACATCTTTTACCTTAAAAAAACTTTCTTTAAGTTTTTGTGCGTCAATTTTTATTTCAACCTCATCTAGCCTAAACACCCAAGCAGCTTGTGGTAATAACGAAATATTTTTGGTAACTCCCGAAAAATCTTTGGCTTTAAATTTTTGTTTGTGATTTATGGGTGCAGTAATGGGTTTATCGGTGGCGGTATAGGCAATAATCCTAAAAATAAAATCGGACCAATTATCTAATTCGGGCAGGCTGGCTACATACACTTTTTGGGTAGCCCAAGGAACTATAATATCAGCATATTCGCCCCTGTATATGCCATTTTTATCGGTATTTAAGGTACACATCAACTGGTTT
>JAAFJW010000017.1 GCA_013298995.1 Sphingobacteriales bacterium
AGAGAATTTATTTTCTTTCTCTTCTTTCTGAAAAATATTATTCTTTTATACTTGACTTCCCAAATTTGAAAAGTTGCATTTATTATTTGAATCTAAGATAGCTAATATTAAAAGTATTTTAAAATTTGCCCATAGCAAAAATGCCGAAGTTGATTTACGCCCATTTGCCACAGAAGAATATGTAGTTAAAGTTCGAAAAAGAATAGGATAAAAGTTAATTTTTATGCAATCCGAAACTTTTTTTATAACCATCTATTTCAAATAAAAACCTTCCAAAATTATTTACGCTATTAAATCAAAATTTATAGTTTTGAAGAAATTTAAAACAGAAAACAATGGGCAGAGCATACGAGTTTCGTAAAGAGAGAAAATTTAAACGTTGGGCTAAAATGGCAGTACAGTTTACACGTATAGGTAAAGATATTGTAATGGCTGTAAAAGAAAGCGGGGCTAACCCCGATACCAACGCCCGCCTTCGTACCGCCATACAAAACGGTAAGGCTGTAAACATGCCTAAAGAACGTATAGATGCCGCCATAAAACGGGCAAGCGATAAAAACATGGCTAATTACGAAGAAATTGTTTACGAAGGCTATGGCCCCAATGGCGTGGCTGTGCTAATAGAAACGGCTACCGATAACATTAACCGTACAGTAGCTAATGTACGTAGCTACTTTAACAAAACCAATGGCACATTGGGTAAAACTGGCTCGTTAGACTTTGTATTTAAACGGGTAGCTAGCTTTAGGTTCGACCCAGGAGAAATGGATTTAGAAGAACTAGAACTTGAGTTGATAGATGCTGGCTTAGAAGAAATTTTTGTAGAAGCCAACGAAGAAGGGCAAGATGAAGCGGTGGTACACGCTGGTTTCGAAGATTTTGGTACGATGCAAAAAACTTTGGAAGAAAAAGGAATTGCACTAAAACAAGCAAAACTGGAACGTGTGGCACTTAGCCATACCCAAGTAAACGAAGAACAAGCGGCCGATATCGAAAAATTATTGGATAAACTTGAAGACGACGACGATGTACAGGCGGTGTATCATAATATGGCCGATTAGATTTTTGATTGAAACTGCAAGATTGTATCCTCAATAAAAAAGAAAAGAGGAACTAAAAAATCAATTAAAGTTTTTCAAAAAAAACTGGCTCTTTCACTTTTCCCTAATTAGAGCAGCACTTTTCTGTTTTTTTTTATTTTATGTAAATAAATTACGTTTACAAAAACACCATATCTTGGTAAAAGATAGGGTATTTTTATTAGTTATGATATATTACTGCAATATTTTAAAAATACTAAGGTATTTGTTGATTATTTACTAATAAAAATTATATTTGTGTGATAAAGTTTATTTAACTCAATAATTTCTAATATCATTATTTATAACATAACCCTTTTTTATGACACAACTCAAACGCTTTATTAATTTATTGGCTCTTTTGATAACCCTTGCTTTTTATGCCAACGCTCAAGAAATTAACGGAAATATCACAGATTTTGAAACGGGTAAACCTATAGAAAGCGCAAGCATAACCGTAAAATTTTCTAATACCGTATCAGTATCCGACAAACAAGGTAATTTTACTATTGCGGCTAAAACCAACGATTTACTAACAATTAGTATCACAGGATATGCCACTAAACAAGTTTTTGTAAAAGCTACTACAATAAATATTCAATTAAAATCAAATGTAAATAACCTCGACCAAGTAGTTGTTATTGGTAGCCGAAGCGGTGGGCGTGTAAAAACAGATTCGCCAGTACCTGTAGATGTAATAACTATGGGTAATGCCTTACAAACTACCGCAAGGCCCGATTTAACTTCGATGTTAAACTATGCAGCACCATCATTTAACTTTAATAAACAAAGCGGAAGCGATGGTGCCGACCAAATAGATTTAGCCACTTTAAGAGGCTTAGGGCCCGACCAAACCTTGGTATTAGTAAACGGTAAAAGAAGACACCAAACCGCTTTTGTAGCTGTTTTTGGTACACGAGGTCGTGGAAATTCGGGTACAGATTTAAACGCAATACCTGAAGCAGCTATTGATAGGGTCGAGATTTTAAGAGATGGCGCATCAGCACAATATGGCTCTGATGCTATTGCAGGTGTAATTAACATTATTCTTAAAAAAAACACTAATGCTTGGCAAATAAATACAGGAGTTTCGGGTTATTACGATAATAAATTTAACCCTGCATTTAGTAAAGATTTAAAAAACCAATACGAACATGGTAATAAAATTGATGGCCAAGCCTATGCCTTTGGTATAAATAAAGGCTTTAAATTAGGTAAAGAAGGATTCATCAACCTAAGCGGTAATTTCTTTTCGCAAGGAAAAACTTTCAGACAAGTATTAGATACCAACTTACTAAACAAAAACGGTTTACCCATAAATCCTGGTCGTAGGGCTAACGGAGATGCATCAGTTATTAGTGGCGGCGGTATGTTTAACATGGAGCTACCCATAGCCACTACCAAAACAACCTTTTATGCTTTTGGTGGTTATAACCACAAAGCATCTGATGCTTTTGCCTATACCCGATCTTTCCACGGCTATAACCCATTGGCAACGGTTAGGCCAGCTCGTTTCCCAACTGATGCCGCTGGAAATTTAATTTTTAACCCCTCGATAATGAAAAGTATATCCACTCCTAATGATTTAGCCGACACTGTTTATAACCCACACATTCAAACTAAAATAAGCGATTTGTCTTTTGCCGGAGGCTTAAAAGGTAGTTTTGGAAACGATTGGGAGTGGGATGCTAGCAATACTTTGGGGCGTAACGATTTTCATTATTATGGCGATAAAACCTTTAACGCTTCGTTAGGTGCTGCAGGTATCAACAAAAACTTTTTTGATAACGGAGGTTTTAATTTTTTGCAAAATACCACCAATGTTGATTTTTCGAAAAAACTTAAAAGCGTAGCACAAGGATTATCTTTATCGCTAGGTGTCGAATACCGCTACGAACAATATAAAATTTACGCAGGCGAAAAAGATTCGTATTTTAACTACGATCCATTACAAATAAAAGCACCTGGCTCACAAGGTTTCATGGGTTTCAGGCCTGCTGATGAAGTAAAAGCCAATAGAAACAGCCAAGCAGTATATGTACAGGCAGATTTAGATATTACCAAAGAATGGCTCACCAGTGTAGCAGTTAGAGCCGAAAATTATAGCGATTTTGGATTTTTAAGTACCTATAAGTTAGCTACTAGATATAAAATATCGCCTGTATTTAATGTTCGTGGGTCGGTAAGTACTGGCTTTAGGGCACCATCTTTACAGCAAATTAATTTTAGTAATACATTTACAGATGTACAAGGCGGTAAACCTTTTGATGTAAAAATAGCTTCAAATTTTAGCCCCATTACCAAAGCGGCGGGTATTCCTACTTTAAAACAAGAAAAATCGTTAAACGCTAGTGTAGGTTTTACGGCAAAAGCCTCGCCCGAGTTTAGCATCACTGTTGACGCTTATATGGTTAAAATTAAAGATAGGGTAGTACTTTCTGGCCAGTTTGATACTACAAATGTTGCTTTAAAACCTATTTTAAATCAAGTAAACGTATCTAAAGCTCAATTTTTTGCCAATGCAGTAAATACTACCAATATAGGTGTAGATATTGTTTTAAATTATAGCAAACGCTGGCAAAATCAAAGTTTAAATTTGCTATTGGCCAGCAATTTTCAAAAAATGAATATTGATAAAATTAATGTTCCTGCGGCATTAAACAATACCTTTAATGAGCAACAAGCATTTTTTAGCCAACGCGAAGAAAAATTTATAAAAGCATCGGCACCGCCTGCAAAAATTGGCTTTACCGCCGATTATGGTATTAACAAAACAATAAAAATTGGTACACACCTTACTTATTTTGGTAAAATTATACTGTTAGGCTATGGTTACAATACCACATATCCACCAACGGTTACTTTAGATAATGATGCCGACCAAGTAAGACCCGAGCAGTTTAACTATAACGGCAAAGTAGTTACCGATTTATACTCGTCGTATAAACTAAGTAAAATGGCTACTATTTTTGTTGGTGTTGATAATTTATTTAATGTACACCCAAATTTAGGTTTTGTACAAGGTGCTAAGTTATCAGCTTACGATGGCGAAGCAGGTGGCCCTTGGGATGCTGTACAAATGGGAACCAACGGTATGAGGCCGTTTGTAAAAGCACAACTAAATTTCTAAATAATCTTAAAAACTTATAAAAAAGCAGGCTAAAATTACATTTAGCCTGCTTTTTTATTAATCTAGGTGTAATAAACATTTGTGGGGTATTTGATAGACGTTGGTTTAATATAAACAAAAATGGTGGTGTATTTTTAAGATGCTTAGGGCATTTTAACACGCTCTTAAACACTTTATAATATTGATTATTAACCTAATTTCGATTGTTTAAATTTATATAATTTATTAATAACCAATAACATGAATTATTTTATGGCGTTATTCTATGTTAGTGCCATTATTTTGGGGTCGGGGGGGGGATATAGACAAATAAAAAAAAACACAGCGGACGGCGTGTTAAAAACGCCCTAATTATTACAAAAACAGTATTTATTAATCGAAATCGGGTTATTATGAAAAACCCAGGCTAGTGTTACACAACCACAGCTAGCCCCGCCATCCGCTTACCCGCCTGCTGGCCGGCAGGTACGCACAAGGCCTTAGCCACAAGGCAGGTATCCGCTACCTACCTGCGCAGGCAGGCTGTCGGGTTTAGGTACGCAGGGCGATGCTTTTTAATTCGGGTTTACCTTGCACCGTAATTTTAGATTCAAAAAAACAATACCATAATATTCGTGTATTCGTGGCTATAATTATTTGCCATGCAAAGGCTTGGTTTTTTTGTTATTTGCCACTATTTATTTGCCATTTCAAAAATTTCGCAACTCATAAAGTTTTGTAATTTTACACATATCAAAAAAATACCAAAAACAAACAGATTTTTTTTACCTTCGGTGCTATAATTAACATTAATTTTTATGAGTTTAAAAGATTTTAAAGGTGTTGTAACCGGAAACCAAGTTCAAGACTTATTTGCCATTGCTAAAAAGCATCAATTTGCCTTACCCGCAGTAAATGTAACGGGTACCAATACCATTAATGCAGTAATGGAAACTGCAAAGGCGGTTAACTCGCCTGTAATTATACAGTTATCAAACGGTGGAGCCCAGTTTTATGCCGGAAAATCTTTAGATAACAGCAAGCTACAAGCCTGTATATTGGGTGGCGTATCGGCCGCACAGCATGTACATTTACTAGCCGAAAGCTATGGCGTAGCCGTAATATTACATACCGACCATTGTGCTAAAAAATTATTGCCTTGGTTAGACGGTTTATTAGATGCTGGCGAAAAGTTTTTTGCGCAACATGGCAAACCCTTGTTTTCGTCGCACATGATTGACCTTTCGGAAGAGCCTTTGGAAGAAAATATAGAAATATGTAAAACTTACCTTGAGCGTATGAGTAAAATGGGCATGACTTTAGAAATAGAACTAGGTGTAACTGGTGGCGAAGAAGATGGGGTAGATAACTCGGATGTGGACTCATCAAAACTATATACCCAGCCCGAAGAAGTATCGTACGCTTACGAAGAGTTAAGCAAAATAAGCCCCCGTTTTACCATTGCCGCCGCTTTTGGCAACGTACATGGGGTGTATAAACCTGGTAATGTAAAGCTACAACCTGTAATTTTGCACAATTCACAGGAGTTTGTAAAAGCTAAATTTGGCTTAACAGATGATAAACCTATCGATTTTGTTTTCCATGGTGGCTCGGGCTCATCGCAAGAAGAAATACGTGAGGCTATATCGTACGGAGCAATAAAAATGAATATTGATACCGATATGCAATGGGCATTTTGGGAAGGTATTTTAGATTATTACACCAGTAAAGAAGCCTACTTGCAGGCGCAAATAGGTAACCCTGATGGTGATGACTCGCCCAATAAAAAATATTACGACCCTCGTGTATGGTTACGCAAAGGCGAAGAGCAGTTTGTAAAACGCTTAACCGCTGCATTTGACGATTTGAACTGTATAAATGCCAGTGAGTTACTATAATTTTCTAACTTTTTTTTGACTATAAGGCTGGCTATGTAACATTAGCTGGCCTTTGTTTTTTAATCTATTAGTAGCACTTAATTCCGACCTAATATAAAACCCAAACCATGAAAAAGCCCCAAAATAAAAACCGTTTCGAAAAATTTGCCAATAAAATTACCCACATTACAGGCTCATCGGCAGCATTTTTAACCGCTTTTGGTATTATTTTGGTATGGATAATTACAGGGCCTATTTTCGATTTTTCGGATACTTGGCAATTGGTAATTAACACAGGAACTACCGTTATTACTTTTTTGATGGTTTTTTTGATACAAAAATCACAAAATAAAGAATCTAAATCAATACAATTAAAGCTAAACGAGTTGATAGCATCGAGCGAAAAGGCCAGCAACCGCATGGTGGCTATCGAAGATTTAACCGAAGCCGAGCTCGACCATTTGCACCAGTTTTACGAACACTTGGCCGAGAAAGCCCGTAGAGAGAAAAATATTCGTCAATCGCATTCGATACAAAACATCAATACAGGTAATAGCCTACATCCCAACAAATAAAAAAGCCAAAACTTGCATTTACAAGCGTTGTCTTACGGCTTCGTACAGTATAATACCTGCCGAAACCGATACATTTAACGAGGCTATTTCGCCATTCATAGGTATTTTGGTAAGATAATCGGCGTTTCTAATCAGTTCAAAACTAATGCCTTCATCTTCGGCACCCATAATAATGGCCGATGGGGCGGTATAATCGGGGCGGTAAATGAGGTCGTCGGTTTTTTCGGTACAAGCTATAATTTGCAAGCCACTATCTTTTAAAAACCTAAGGATGCTTAATAAATTATCATGCCTACAAATAGGTACTTTGTACAATGCGCCAGCCGAGGTTTTTACGGCATCGGGGTTTATTTGTGCTGAGTTTTTTTTAGGTACTACAATGGCATGTACGCCACTACACTCGGCAGTACGCACAATGGCACCAAAATTGCGTACATCAGTAATACCATCCAACATCAAAATTAATGGAACTTCCCCTTTTTCAAATATTTGAGGAATAATATCTTCAATTTTTTGATACGTAATGGGCGATATAAAAGCAATTACCCCTTGATGGTTTTTTAATGTAATGCGGTTTAGTTTTTCTACTGGTACTTGCTGCGATGGTATATCAAACGAACGCAACACACCTTTAAGTTCGCCGTAAAGCTCGCCCGTTAAACCCCGCTGTATAAACAACGATTCGATATCTTTACCATCTTTTATGGCTTCAATTACGGCTCTCAAACCAAAAATCATTTGGTTTACTTCTTTAGGTATTTTATAGTTGCGGTTATCCATTAAAATTTTTCACGAAAATAGATAAAATTGTTTTTATTAGCCTGAGTTAAATCAATAAAAAAAGTGTTTTTAATATCTAAAATCACGATTTGGGCGTTTTAACACGCTGTCCACCATATCTTTTTTCCCATTACCCCCCATTTTCCACAAGCACAGAGGGGGTAACGAAAAAAAGGATGCCTGCCTGCGCAGGCAAGCCACTACCGTTGTTAATGCATTAAAAACGTAAATAGCATTTATTTACAGAAAATTATACCATAATTTAATAATTGAACTTAGGCTAATAAAAAAAAATGTGCACATGTATTGGAATTTAAGATAAAAATTATTTGATTTATACACAACTGATTGTGAAGTTTGTATTTTTGATTTATGCCAGCAATACTGCATTTTAAATTAAGGCAAATACTATTCAGCAATTTTTTGTTTATTTGCACACACACATTTTAATTGTAGAATGGCTTGGTTTAAAAGAAACACAAAAGGAATAGTTACTTCAACTGAAGATAAAAAAGAAGCACCCGATGGCGTTTGGAATAAATGCCCTAGTTGTAAAAAAGCATTGCATTATGCCGATCAGGTCGAAAATAAATACGTTTGCCAATACTGCAACTACCATTTACGCATAGGCTCTAAAGAATATTTTGAGGTATTGTTTGATAACAATGCCTTTGTTGAATTATTTGGCAATTTAACATCGGCCGACCCTATAAATTTTACCGATAGCAAAAGTTACCCCGACCGCTTAGACGAGAGTTATAAAAAAACGGGTTTAAAAGATGCCATTAGAGCGGCCACAGGCAAAATAGATGACCAAAATGTGGTAATAGCTTGTATGGATTTTAAGTTTATAGGTGGTTCTATGGGTTCGGTAGTGGGCGAAAAAATTGCCCGCTCTATCGATTACAGCCTAAAGCATAAAATACCTTTTATAATGATATCCAAATCGGGGGGTGCCCGCATGATGGAAGCCGCATTTTCGCTGATGCAAATGGCCAAAACATCGGCCAAGTTGGCTTTGTTATCGCAAGCCAAAATACCTTATATATCCTTACTTACCGACCCTACCACAGGTGGCGTTACTGCTTCGTACGCCATGCTAGGCGATATTAATATTGCCGAACCTGGCGCATTAATAGGTTTTGCTGGGCCAAGGGTGATTAAAGAAACGATTAAAAAAGATTTGCCAAAGGGGTTTCAAACTTCGGAGTTTGTGCTGGAACACGGCTTTTTAGATTTTATTGTAGATAGGCGAGAAATGAAAGCCAAATTGGCTTCGTTTATTAGAATGGTAAGTTAAATTATTATTTTGGGCGTTCCCTAAGGGGGCGGGCTTGGAGTTTATCTTGCATATAGGAAAGACTATTAGTCCTCAAAAAGCTACATTGCACTTCGCTTTTTTGCGGGCTAGCCGCTTTTAATCCCTAACGCAAAAATGCTATTGGTAAATATGAAACACGTATTAATTATACACGAAGTAGAAGAATACCAGGCTTGGAAAAAAGTATTTGACGCCGCTGCCCATATACGTAAACAAGCAGGCGAAATATCGTACCAAGTATTAAAATACGAAAACCAGCCCAATAAAATTGTGCATTTTTCGGTTTGGGTATCACACGAAAAAGCGAAAACTTTTTTCGAATCGCCGGCATTGGTACAAATACGTGAGCAAGCAGGCGTTAAAGCACCCAGCTTTATTTATTTAAACGAGTTGGAAACGGGTATTCTTTAAGCTATCAAAACCCGAATAAAAAACACAAGTACGCATTAAATCTAAAATAACATGGCAAACGATTATTTGGAAAGTGTAAAAAAACAATTTGAGTATTATAAAATGCTGGGCGAAAAAACAATGGCGCAACTGGATGATGCGCAATTATTTTGGCAATACGATAACGAAAGCAACAGCCTTGCTACCATAATACAACACCTTGCGGGTAATATGCTTTCCAGGTGGACAAACTTTTTAACCTCCGATGGCGAAAAAACTTGGAGAAACCGTGAGGTCGAATTTGAAAACAATAATAGCACCCGCCAGCAACTTTTAGCCACTTGGCAGCAAGGCTGGGATTGTTTATTTAATACTTTAAACTCGTTATCGGATAACGAGTTACAAAAAGAAATTTATATCCGTAACCAAGCACACTCGGTAACCGAAGCCATCAACAGGCAATTGGCACATTATCCTTACCATATTGGGCAAATGGTGTATATAGGCAAAATGTTATGTAAACAAAATTGGGTATCGTTATCAATACCCAAGGGAAACTCGAATACCTATAATGCCGAAAAATTTTCGATAGAAAAACACAAAGAACATTTTACCGACGAAGTTTTAAAAAACAATGAGATGGATAAAACAGAAATTATAAAAAATTTACAAGCTGCACATACACAGCTGTGGTTACTAGCTAGCCAGTTACCCGAAGATGTGCAGGTAAAAAATATTGCTGGCAAATGGTCGGCATTGGAAAATGTACAGCACATTAATAAAAGTGTAAGCCCTTTGCTAAAATACTTTCTGTTACCAAAGCCAAGTATCGAAAAACTATTTGGCTTATCGCAAAGAGAATCCTTATCGTACACCGCATTTCACGAAACCTATTTACAAAAAATAAATAAGGGAGTTGTTGCCCCAGCAGCGTTTGTGCCCGATATTTTTGTAGAAAATAACTTAAAAGCCGAAATAGAAAATGGCGAGAATGTTTTAAAAGCGATAATTACCGCCATCGAAACATGGCCCGAAACTGATTTAGATACCTACAATTCACCTCACCCGTTATTTGGTAAAGTAACAGCAAGGGAAATACTTTATTTTACGGTTTTGCATGCGCAACACCATGCCCAAGCTATCAAAAAAATAAAATTGGGTTAGTGTCACTATTGATAACGCTGTTGTTATAAGCATCTACCTTTCAATAACTTTAGCTACTTTAAAATAAGTTCCATCGCTTAATGGCGCATTGGCTAATGCCTCGGCGGTGGTAATTTCTTGGCGCACTTCATCGGGGCGTAATACGTTTACGGCATCGTTCATGTAAACCAAAGGTTGTACGCCTGTGGTATCTAGTTCGTCTAGCTTGGCCATAAAACTTAGTATTTCGCTTAGCTCAACAATGGCTTTATCTTTTTCGGCTTCGTTAAGCTCAAGCCGGGCTAGGTGGGCAATTTTATCTACGGTGTCTTTATCTATTTTCATGTTTTTTTGGGATTTTAATAAAGGTTTAAATCTTTTCAATACCTTAACCTACTACCAATTACTTTATAAACTTCATCTTTCAACTCCTCTTCGTTTGCAGGCAGCAAGTTAGCAGTTTCAATTGGTTTATGCACATAAATTTGGCAAATACCTGGCTGGCTGCCTCGGGTTTTGCCATCGTCGTGTTGTAATTGCCAACTGTTTATAATGCTTACAGGCAAAATGGCTATTTTGTTTTCGATAGCCATTTTAAATGCGCCGTTTTTAAATGAATGTAATACAGGCGGGTAGCTTTCGCCAATAATACCTTCGGGAAAAAGTGCCAAACTAAAGCCTTGTTTTAACTGCTCGGTAGCTTTTTTATATGCCCTAAAAGCGGCCATTTTGCTTTCTCGGTTTACGGGTACATCAATGGTTTTAAACCAAATTTTGGTAACAGGGTTGCGTAGTAAATCATCTTTACCCATAAAAAAAACATTGCTTTTACCTAGCAAAGTAATTGCGGTACTATCAAGGTTTGAGCTATGGTTGGCACAAATAATATAGTTTTTATCCCAGTTTATGGAGCTTTGGTAGGTGTATTTATAAAACAATCCCGCCATAGCGGATGATGAAAAAGCAAAAATACGGCGATAGAAATTAAGTTTTTTATACCTATTGGGCTTCCTACTAAAATAAAAAACAAAAGGGAACAAGAAGAAAAACGATAACGCAATGCTAAACATTAGCCAATACGTGTGCGCTTGTTTTAAAAATGTTTTCATCGGCTTCAAAAATAGAAAATTTCTGTACTTTCGTTTCATATATGGAAACTGTTGTAAGCGGAATACGATCGACCGGGAAATTGCATTTAGGAAACTACTATGGTGCAGTACAAAACTTTGTAAAAATGCAAAACGAGTATAATTGCTATTTTTTTATAGCCGATTATCACTCATTAACCACGCACCCTACGCCAGCCAATCTTCACGGTAACGTAAAACAGGTTTTGGTTGAGTATTTGGCTTGTGGCATAAATCCCGAGAAGGCAACTATTTATGTACAATCAGACGTTCCCGAAATTACCGAATTATACCTTTACCTAAATATGAATGCCTATTTGGGCGAGCTAGAGCGCAGCACATCGTTTAAAGATAAAATACGCAATAACCCCGAAAACGTGAATGCTGGCCTATTAACTTACCCTGTTTTAATGGCTGCCGATATTTTAATACACCACGCTACCAAAGTACCTGTAGGTAAAGATCAAGAGCAGCACCTAGAAATGAGCCGCACTTTTGGCAACCGCTTTAATAATTTGTATAAAACCGAGTATTTTAAAGAGCCTTTTGCGTTTAATTTTACTCAAAATTTGGTAAAAATTCCAGGTTTAGATGGTAACGGGAAAATGGGAAAATCGGAGGGCGAAAACAATGCCATTTATTTAAGCGATAGTCCCGAAATTATACGCAAAAAGGTAATGAAAGCCCTTACCGATGCTGGACCAACCGAGCAAAATCAAACTAAACCATCCGAAATACAAAACCTGTTTGATTTAATGAAAGTAGTATCGCAACCCGATACTTTACAACATTTCGAAAACTTGTACCAAACTTGCCAAATACGCTACGGCGATTTTAAAAAACAACTGGCCGAAGATATGGTGCTGGCCACCGCCCCAATCCGTGAAAAAATTATAGCTATTGCTGCCGATACCGCTTACCTGCAAAAAGTAGCCCAACTAGGTGCTGCCAAAGCCCGCGAAAGTGCCAGCAAAACCATTAAAGAAGTAAGAGAAATTATAGGCTTTAAGGCTTTTTAAATAACGTTTTAAATATTTTATTTTATGCACATTGCAGTAGTAGGAAACATTGGCGCAGGCAAAACAACCCTCACCGAGTTATTGGCCAAAAATTACAAATGGGAACCTCTTTACGAAGCCGTTGATAATAACCCATACCTCGAAGACTTTTACAACGATATGAAACGTTGGAGTTTTAACCTACAAGTGTATTTTTTAAATAGTCGCTTTCAGCAGATTTTAGAGATACAAAAAGGCGATAAAAACATTATACAGGATAGAACAATTTACGAAGATGCCTATATTTTTGCCGAAAACTTACACGAAATGGGCTTAATGCCCACCCGCGATTACGAAAACTATAAAGCTATATTTGAGAATGTTACAGCATTTATTCGTCCGCCCGATTTATTAATTTACCTAAAAGCCAGTGTACCTACTTTGGTAGAAAACATACAACGCCGAGGTCGCGAGTACGAAGCCAGCATACGGCTTGATTACCTGCAAAAACTAAACGCTAAATACGAAAAATGGATAAACGGTTATAACAAAGGCAAATTATTGATTTTAGATAAAGACCAATTAGATTTTGCCAACAATACCGAGCATTTTGCTGGCATTATACAACAGGTAGAAAGAGAAATAAATGGTTTATTTTAGCTTGCGCCGATGAAAATTTTAGGCATTATACCCGCTCGCTTTGCCAGTACCCGCTTGCCTGGCAAACCATTGGTAAACCTAGCTGGCAAAACTATGATTAGGCGGGTGTACGAGCAAGCCTTACAAGCCCATTTAATAAACCATTTGGTGGTTGCCACCGATGACGAACGAATTGTAAAAGAAGTAGAAAACTTTGGTGGGAACGTTATTTTAACTTTAACCCAGCACCAAAGCGGCACCGATAGGTGCGCCGAAGTAGCCGAAAAAATACCCGGTTACGATGTGGTAATTAACATACAAGGCGACGAACCCCTAATTAACCCAGCTCAAATAAACCTATTGGCCAGCTGTTTTAATAACCCCAGCACCAGCATTGCCACCTTGGTAAAAAAAATTGAAACGCTTGATGAACTCCATAATTTTGGCACACCCAAAGTAGTGCTAAACAAGCAGCTAGAAGCCATATATTTTAGCCGCCAAGCCTTACCACATTTGCGAGATATACCTCAAATCGATTGGCTAGCCCAACATACATTTTATAAGCATATTGGCATTTACGGTTTTTTAACTCCCACATTATTAAGTATTAGCAAACTAGCCACCAGTACGCTCGAAAAAATGGAAATGCTAGAACAATTACGCTGGATAGAAAACGGACATAAAATTAAAGTAGCCATAACGGATGTGGAAAGTATATCGGTAGATTCGGTGGAGGATGTGGAAAAAGTATTAAAGGCACTTGGTTAAAAGCTAACGCAATACAAAAAATATAAATACAATTACAACAATGTTTTTCTCTGTAATTATCCCATTGTACAATCGCCCAGCAGAAATTAAAGAGCTTTTACACACTTTAACGCAGCAAACTTATACCAACTTCGAGGTTTTGGTGATTGAGGATGGCTCGCAAAATGCAGCCAAAGAAATTGTAGAAAGTTTTGCGCCACAGTTAAATATCCATTATTTTTTTAAACCCAATACAGGCCAAGGCTTTACCCGTAATTATGGTTTCGAGCGGGCCAAAGGCGATTATTTTATCATTTTTGATTCCGATTGTTTAATCCCTGCTATTTATTTAGAAACGGTAAACCAGCAAATTGCCTTACATAGCTTAGATGCCTACGGCGGCCCCGATGCTGCACACCACAGTTTTACACCTATACAAAAAGCCATTAGCTACGCCATGACATCCGTTTTTACCACTGGTGGCATACGGGGCAAAAATAAAAATGCTGGTGGAACCTTTCATCCTCGCAGTTTTAATATGGGCTTATCACGCAGGGTATGGGAAACCGTAGGCGGCTTCAGCATTACCCGCATGGGCGAGGATATTTTGTACAGCATTGCCATACAGCAAGCTGGCTTTAAAACCGCATTAATTAGCGAAGCAATAGTTTACCATAAACGCCGTACTAGTTTTGCACAGTTTTGGAAACAATTACATTTTTTTGGCCGTGGCCGTATAAACATTTATACCTATTATCCAGCACAATTAAAAGCGGTACATTTTTTCCCAGCTTTGTTTACTTTTTTTGTAGGATTTACTTTTATTGCCAATATTTTTAATTTTGCTATAGCTGGCGATTGTAATTTTTTACTATCAATTTATACATTGTTAATATTTTTTGATGCTTTGGGTAAAAATAAATCACTTAAAGTAGCTTTTTTAAGCATATTTGCATCGTATATTCAACTGCTTGCTTATGGCTTTGGGTTTACGCAAAATTTTGTCCACACTATTATATTAAAAAATAAAAATCATTAATGGAAAACACCTTTTCGGTAAAAGAAGTTTTACAAACCGCTTGGCATATTACCCGTAATAATTTATTGGTGCTAATGGGCTACTCGGCAGTGGCGTTTGTAAGTTTAGCCATATTACAATTTGCTTCTGCTTACATCATGTCAACCAATAATGCAGTCCTAAATTTTGTAGGATTGGCCATTGTATTGGTGGGTAATAGCATTGCAACATTGGGCTTTTACAAACTCACCTTTAAACTTATTGACGATAACGAAAATGACGATTTCGATTTTAAAACCATTTTTCCCAGTTGGAAAAACATTTCGAGTTTTATAAGCATAACCATTTTTTTAGGTTTTATTGTATCCACAATTACATTAATATACAAACAATTACAACCTTTAAGTGCCTTTCAATCTTTTGTTCATACAGCAAAATCAACTCCTTTTTTGATGGGCGCATTGGGTTTACTGGCTTTTTTAATTTTGGTTTTAGCCATTATGCGTTTTATGTTTTTCCCTTGTTTTATTGTGGATGATAACTCAAGCTCAATAGAATCGTTGAGGCAAAGCAGAGAGCTTACCTACAATAACATTAGCCGTATTTTAACCGTTTTATTATTGGTAATAGGCTTTATAGCAGCTGGTTTTTTGTGCTTGGGTGTAGGTATTATTGTAACCTATCCGTTTACAAACGTAATTTTAGTGGTTACTTACCGCAAGCTGGTGTATAGCTACGGTATAGAGCATTCTGGCGAACAGATAATTAAATAATGCCTCTTGGCTTAAAATCTGTTTTAAAACGGTAAGTGTGTTTAAAATAATTGAGCATAATTTTGTATAATTTTTTATGGAAAGTTTAATAGATAGGTTACTAAGCAATCTTAATAATTTTGCCGATTTGGGCAGGCAAAGGGCTTTTGAGTTAGGAAACCCTTATTATTACACCGAGGCTGGTGATGGTGATTATTGGAGAAAAGAGATGCCTAATGGCGATATTTATTTGGTTTTGTTTGATATTGAATATGATGATAAAGGGCATGCATTAAAAATTATTGATACTTTTAAAAAGAAAATTAATTGATAAATGAAACAGCCTGAATTTTATGTAATTACAGGCCCAAATGGGGCAGGAAAATCTAGCTTTATTAGGAGTAGATTGAACGATTTTTCTGATTTTGAAATTATAATGACCGATGTTTTTAAAAGTAGAACGCAGGTTGTGCTTAAAGAGGCTATTCGATTAAGAAAAAACATTGTTTTTGAAACCGTTTTTAATAATAATTCGTTTAAAAACATTGTTGACGAAGCAAGGGAAGCAGGATACAAAACTTATTTAATTGTTTTGTTTTTAAATAGCATCGAAGAATCTGTAAAAAGAGTAACAATTAGACGTTTAGAACAAAGTGGCTTAGATATTTCTAAAGGAAATATTGAAATTAATTTTAATGAAAATTTTAAAAATGTTTCATTTTATCATCTTTATTTTACCAAAGTATATTTTATTTATACAGGAAACAAAAATCAAAACGTAATGACTTTGAGTGGTTTAGATGTTGTTGACTATGTTAGCAATAGCAACAAGTATATTCAAGCTTTCGCAAATTATGCTTTTAAAAATGATAGATTATCCGAAAAATCTTTCCAAATAATAACCCAAAACAAAAATTTCCCAATAAATTAAACAATAAAAAACGTGGGATTAAAAGCAGCATTAAGCAAACCTTACGCAAGATTTGCAGTTTGGAAAATTAATAAGTGGAAAAAAAATCCATTAAAAGCACAAGAAAAAACTTTTGATAAGCTTATTAGCTTCGCCAACAAAACCCATTTTGGTGTACAACATTATTTTGGAGAAATAAAATCGTACCAAGATTATAAACGCTTAGTACCTGTTCGTGATTACGAAGATTTAAAACCTTATATTGATAAAAACGTGGCAGGCCAAGCCAATGTTTTGTGGCCAGGCAAGCCCTTGTATTTTGCCAAAACATCGGGCACTACATCGGGCGTAAAGTATATCCCCATTAGCAAACAATCTATGCCTTACCACATTAAGGCGGCAAAAAATGCTTTGTTGTGTTATATTAACCAAACTGGCAAGGCCGATTTTGTAAATGGTAAAATGATATTTTTGCAAGGCAGCCCCGTTTTAGAACAAAAAAACGGAATTGCATTTGGCAGGCTTTCGGGAATAGTGGCGCACCACGTACCGCAATATTTGCAAAAAAACCGTTTGCCCTGTTACCAAACTAATTGTATCGACGATTGGGAAGCAAAAGTAGATGCCATCGTAACCGAAACCATTAACGAGGATATGACGCTAATATCGGGCATCCCGCCCTGGTGCCAAATGTATTTTGATAAGCTATCGGCGCAAGCCAACAAAAAAATAAAAGATATTTTCCCAAATTTTAAACTATTTGTACACGGCGGTGTAAATTACGAACCTTACAAAGCTAAAATGCTACAAAGTATTGGTTTTGATATAGATACTATAGAAACTTACCCAGCCAGCGAAGGCTTTATTGCTTTCCAAGATAACCAAAACGATGCCAGCTTATTACTTTTAGTTGATGGAGGAATATTTTACGAATTTATACCTGTTGATGAGTTTTTTACCGAAAACCCAACCCGTTTATGCCTTGCCGAAGTTGAATTAAATAAAAACTACGTTTTAATTTTAAGCACCAATGCTGGTTTGTGGGCGTATAACATTGGCGATACCGTAAAATTTGTATCTAAAAATCCCTACAAAATTTTGGTTACAGGTCGCATTAAGCATTTTATAAGTGCCTTTGGCGAACATGTAATTGCCGAAGAGGTGGAACACGCCTTACTTTCGGTAGCTAATGCCGAAGGCGTAGAAATTACCGAATTTACCCTTGCACCGCAAATAAACCCGCCAAAAGGCAGTTTACCTTACCACGAGTGGTTTGTAGAATTTGCAAAAGCACCAGTTAATTTACAAGCCTTTGCGCTTAAAGTGGATAGTGCGCTGCAACAAAAAAATATTTACTACGCCGACCTTATTAAAGGAAACATTTTACAACCTTTGCTGTTGCATAGTTTAAAACCCAATACGTTTATAAATTATATGCGTACACAAGGTAAACTAGGCGGACAAAACAAAGTGCCAAGGTTGGCAAATAACCGCTTAATTGCCAATGAACTAACAACATACATCATATAATTTTGGGTTGGCTTTGCGCCGATGAATATAAAACGTTAAAAAATTGATTAAAAAACAAATAGCCATTTTAGGCAGCACAGGCAGCATTGGCACACAGGCATTAGCCGTTATTGGCGCAAACCCCGATAGGTTTGCCGTAGCAGTTTTAACCGCACAATCCAATGTAGATTTATTAATTACACAAGCCTTACAATTTAACCCAGCTTGCGTTGTTATAGCCGACGATAGCAAATACGCCCAGCTAAAATCCGCCTTAGCGCATACCCAAATAGAAGTTAAAGCAGGTTTAAATGCATTGTGCGAGTGTGTGCTTTTGCCGCAAATTAATATTGTACTTACTGCATTGGTAGGTTTTGCAGGTTTGCAGCCCACCATTGCCGCCATAAAAGCAGGCAAACACATTGCCCTAGCCAATAAAGAAACTTTGGTAGTTGCTGGCCAGTTAATTACCCAATTGGCAACACAATATGGCGTAAAAATATTGCCCGTAGATTCCGAACATTCGGCAATATACCAATGCCTACAAGGCGAAGAACATAACCCGATAGAAAAAATATATTTAACCGCATCGGGCGGCCCCTTTCGGGGGAGGAATATCGAATTTTTATCTGAGGTAACTCCACAGCAAGCCTTAAAACACCCCAATTGGGCTATGGGGGCAAAAATAACCATCGATTCGGCTAGTTTAATGAACAAAGGTTTAGAGGTTATTGAAGCCAAATGGTTGTTTAATTTAGAAGCCTCGCAAATAGATGTAATTGTGCATCCGCAATCGATTATCCACTCTATTGTGCAGTTTAACGATGGTTCTATGAAAGCCCAAATGGGCCTGCCCGATATGAAACTGCCCATACAATATGCTTTGGCTTATCCCGAAAGGATAAAAAATGATTTTAAAAGGTTTAACTTTTTAGATTACCCTGCCTTAACTTTCGAGCAAGCCGATACCCAAACTTTTAGAAACCTAGACTTGGCTTTTACCGCCCTAAAACAAGGTGGAAATATGCCCTGCATTTTAAACGCTGCAAACGAGGTAGTTGTAGCCAATTTTTTAGAAGAAAAAATTGGTTTTTTACAAATGAGCGAAGTGATAGAAACCTGTATGGCAAAAATAACATTTATTAACAACCCTGTTTTACAAGATTATTATAAAACCGATGCAGAAACTCGCATATTTGCCCAGCAATTGGTAACAAATGTTTAAATAATTTATCAAACAAAAAACAAACACATAAAAAACATACATGGAAGTATTAGTAATGATTGGGCAGCTATTGTTAGGCCTATCAATTTTAATTGTTTTACACGAAGGCGGGCACTTTTTAGCTGCTAGGGCTTTTGGAATTAAAGTAGAAAAATTTTATTTATTTTTTGATGCTTACGGTTTCAAACTGTTTAGTTTTACCTATAAAGAAGTAGAATACGGCATTGGTTGGTTGCCACTAGGCGGTTATGTAAAAATTGCTGGGATGATAGACGAAAGTATGGATACCGAAGCAATGGCCTTGCCACCACAACCTTGGGAGTTTAGAAGCAAACCAGCTTGGCAACGTTTAATTGTAATGTTGGGCGGTGTTACGGTAAATATTATAGTAGGTATTTTTATTTTTTGGATGCTAACTTACAAATACGGCGAAACCTATATACCCAACAGCGAGTTAAAATACGGCATAGCACCAGGCATAGTAGGCGAGCAAATGGGCTTGCAAGGTGGCGATAAAATTATAGCTATTAACGGCAAAAAACTAGAACGTTTTGATGATTTACGTAGCTCTAAAGTATTGATTGATAAAGCAAATATTACCATTGAAAGAAACGGACAGACCAAAACACTTGAAGTACCCAATAATATTTTAAATAGCATTGCTGATGCTTCGCCAGAAGATTTTATTAGCCCACGTATGAAAGCCGAAATCGACTCGGTAGTTGTGGGTGGTTATGCCGCCAAAGCTGGATTGTTAAAAGGCGATTTAATATTAAGTGTAAACGGTGCATCGGCCATGTTTTTTGATCAATTAAAAACTGTTTTAGCAGGCCAAAAAAACCAAACCGTACAAGTAACCGCCTTACGTAACGGTGGTGTGTTTACTTTGCCTGTAATGGTAAGTGGCGAGGGAACTATTGGTTTTGTAATTAAACCAAGCGATATAAAATTAAAAACACAAGCGTATGGTTTTTTAGCGGCATTGCCAGCAGGTACAGCTAAGGCTTGGGGTTCGTTTATTGATGGAGCCAAAGGATTTGGCAAAATATTTAGAGGCGAAGTAAGGGCCGATAAAGCATTATCGGGCCCTATAACCATTGCTCGCAAATTGTACGGTGGTGTGTTTGATTGGGCTAGGTTTTGGAGTATAACAGGCCTACTATCAATGGCATTAGCATTAATGAACATATTGCCCATACCTGCTTTAGATGGCGGGCACTCGGTATTTTTATTAGTAGAAATGATAAAAGGAAAACCCCTAAGCGATAAATTTATGGAACGAGCCCAAATGGTAGGCTTTGTAATATTGGCAGCACTAATGGTTTTTGCTTTGGGTAACGATATTTTTAAGGCGGTATTTTAGTGAGATTTTTTGGTTGGTGATGTAGGATTTTTGATTGTTTAGAAATTTAAGTCATCGTTTCTTAGTTTTTATTATGGTTTAAGTAAACAATATCAAAAAAATAATCATTTATAATTTTATTCCTAAATGTTTAAGAACTTAATTTTTCAAGTTTTTTTACCAAAAACTATTTAATTTCTCAAAACCATGACAGCTCAAGAACTCATTATTGAACTTCAAAAAATACCTTCAAATACTAAAATAGTGGTTAGAGGTTACGAAAACGGGTATAACGATATTTTAAATCTAAAACCTGTAAAAATAAAACTAAACACAAGTACCAACTGGTACGATGGCGAATATGATACTAGTAGTGATAATGATGCCCAAGAAGCCATCGACTTATTTGGCCAAAACACCCACACCCCCCAATGAATTACTTTGAGTTTTACAACCTAACACCCACTTTTACGCCTAACCAACAATTGGTTAAGCAAAAGTTTTATGAACTTAGCCGTACTTACCACCCCGATTTTTTTGTGAACGAAAGCGACGAAAAACAGCAAGAAATTTTAGAACTATCCACCTATAACAACAAAGCGTATCAAACCTTAACTAACCCCAATAAACTAACCGAATATTTGTTGGGTCTTAACGGCGAAATCAGCGAAAGCGAAAAATATACCCTGCCACAAAGTTTTTTGTTAGAGATGATGGATGTTAACGAAGCCTTAATGGAGCTAGAGTTTAGCCCCAATACCGAAGCCATTTTAGCCATAAATACACAAGTTAACCAAATAGAAGAAAATTTATTTTCGCAACAAAAAGTGCTTTTTAATACCTATGAAGCCACAAAAGAGCCAGCAGTTTTAAAAGAAATTAAAGATATTTATTATAGAAAAAAATATTTGTTGCGAATACGAGAATCAATTAATAAGTTTGCAACCCGCATATAAGCCCAGCTGGCGGAACTGGTAGACGCGTCGGTCTCAAACACCGATAGGAAACTGTGCCGGTTCGATTCCGGCGCTGGGTACAAAAAACCTTCAAAGCAATTTGAGGGTTTTTTTGTGTAAAATATTTTTATGATAAAGCGATAAATTATCCATTTTTAAAACCATAAATTTAGGTGTAATGTACATTTGTGGTGTTTTTTTGATAGACGTTGGTTTGATGTGTACAAAAATGGTGGTGTATTTTTAACTTTTTTCTGAAACTTCGGCACTATCGAAACTCGCCATATCGTTTAAAAAATTTACAGCCGCTTGTACCAAGGGCAAAGCCAATGCTGCACCTGTACCTTCGCCCAAGCGCATATTTAGCTGTAATAAAGGTGTTACGTTTAAATAATTTAGCATGGCTTTATGGCCGTTTTCGTCCGACTGATGGGCAAATATACAGCAATCTAATACCTCGGGATTGGTGCAATGTGCTACCAATAAGGCTGCAGTTACAATAAAGCCATCAATAATAATCAGCATTTTGTTTTCGGCGGCTTTAAGGATGGCGGCAGTTATCATGGCTATTTCAAAACCGCCAAAGGTTTGTAAGGTAGTTTTAGCCGAATGGCTTTGGTGCTTTTGCATCGCATTTTGTAAAATAGCTATTTTATGTGCAAGTCCATCATCGTTTAATCCAGTTCCTTTGCCTGCACATTTATGGATGGGTAAACCTGTAATTTTGCTCATTATTACGGCTGCAGCCGAGGTGTTGCCTATGCCCATCTCACCAAAAGCAATACAGTTGCAACCACTCATAAATATTTCGTTCACTAGTGCCTCGGCTTTATCAAAAGTACGATGCAATTCGGCTTCGCTCATGGCGGGCTCGTATAAAAAATTGCGAGTTCCGTTAGCAATTTTTAGATTTCGGATAGGTAAATTTTCATCGAAATGATGGTTAACACCTGCATCCACAATTTCGATATTCCAGCCATTTTGCTTTGTAAATACATTGATGGCCGCACCTCCCGCAATAAAATTCATTACCATTTGCCAGGTAACATCTTGCGGGTAGGGGCTTACACCTTCGGCCACAATACCATGGTCGGCAGCAAAAACTACTAGGGTAGGTGCGGTAATTTTGGGGCTTAAAGTATTTTGAAGCAAGGCAACTTTTAGGGCTATTTCTTCGAGTTTTCCTAATGCACCCAAAGGCTTTGTTTTGCTGTTAATTTTATCTGAGATAGCTTGTTTTAAGTTCATCTTTTTTATGCTGTTTTTAAGGTTTAATTGGCAATAATTTGGCAGTAATTATGCACAATATTATATTTTGTTTTAAATTTATTATACTGTATATAAGTGTTTTATTTATTTTATTTAAAGTAAAACTTAATATAAAATTAAACAATGAGTTATAAAAAAATTTTAACCTCAAAATATAATTTTGTTTACCATAGTATATTTTTTTAATAATTTACAATACAGTTGTTTATACATCTTATATAATGTGTTTATTGATACCTTTTATAAGTAGATAAAAAATCGCTACGCATGCTGGTAAAACGTTCGATAATGGATTGCATAAAGGCTTCATCTAGCATTTCGAACACGCCATTTACACCACCCAAAATATCCATTTCGGCAATTTTGTACGTTTGCTCAAGCGCACCTTGTTCTATTTTTATAATGTATTTACTGTTCATACTAAACAGCGTAATTTTACAATCGGGGTGGGGCAGTTCGGCAATAACTCTCATCAAATAATTTTTATAGGATTTATACCATCCATGGTTCCGGAGGTTTTTAAAATTTTAAATCGGGCAAATAATTCTTCTGAATACCAGTTTTGGCTTCTGGTTAATTTAATTACCTCGGCATGTTCTTTGGATTTATAGGCAAAGTTTTTTACATCTTCTACACTTTGCCAAACAGATAAAGTTGCTTGCATAAAAAACGGTGCTTCGCCAATTCCGACAGAGGTTACAAAGCCTTTGGCATGGGCCATTATACTGGCTACGGCAGGTACATTAGCCCAAAAATATTTTAGTTTATTTAGCCTTATAGTGGCTCGGGTAAGTACAGCCACCAAGCCATCGTGGTCTTTTATTTTGGGATTGCCAAATGGCTCTTTACCGCTCCATTTGCCATGCGCTTCTATAGGTTGGGCAAGTATATGGTATTGTTCGGTACAAAAAAACGCCCACCATTGGGCAATAAACGAATGGGCTTTAAAATATTCAAAATCAATTTCATTATCCCATACAGCCAATAAACCCCATTTTTGATAATCGGGGTGAATATCAAAAGTGCCATTTTTACCACAGCCTAGCAGTTTCCAAAAACTACATTTTTTATTAAACAATAAGGGTAGCCTGTGTAATGCCATGGCAAAAAATGCGAATAGGATGTATTTAGGCGGATATTTAACTATGGTGATAGATACAATCATACGAATGGGCAATGTCTGTATTTTAAACCTATTTAGCTTTAATCGTTGATAAATTAGTGGGATGTTGATAATTTATTGGCAGGTTCTTATGATTCATAGTAGTTGTAAAATAGGAGAGGGCATATATTAAAACGCCCAGTTTATTGGCAAGCAGAATCTTCACCTAAAACAAAAAAATCTTGTACAAACAAGTTAAGTAACATCCCACCAAAAAAATTACCTTTGCGCTATGCCCAATAGTTTCGAGAGTTTTAGTTTTAACAAACAAATATTAAACGCCATACAGGATGCAGGTTATACCCAACCTACGCCCATACAACAAAAAGCCATTCCGTTAATTATGAACGGGCAAGATATACTGGGCATAGCGCAAACGGGTACAGGCAAAACAGCTGCTTATATTTTGCCTATGCTTATGAAACTAAAATATGCACAAGGCTGCGATGTGCGTGGTTTAATCATTGCGCCCACCCGCGAACTGGCCATGCAAATACACCAAAACGCAGTTGATTATGCCAAATATACCGACCTTAGAATACAAGTTATTTTTGGTGGCTTGGGGCCAAAGCGGCAAATTGAAGCACTAAGTACAGGTCTGGATATTTTAATTGCTACACCTGGCAGGTTTATGGATTTGTATTTGGAGGGTTATTTAGTAACTAAAAAAATACAAGTTTTGGTACTGGATGAAGCCGATAAAATGATGGACATGGGCTTTATGCCCCAAATAAATAAGATTTTAGAAATTATACCAAAAAAGCGGCAAAATATGCTTTTTTCGGCTACCATGAGCCAGCGTATAGAAAAACTAGCCGAAAACTTTTTGCTGTGGCCAACCAAAATTGAGGTTACACCACAAGCCACCCCAGCCGATACTGTAACGCAAGCTTTATATTTTGTACCCAACTTTAAAACCAAAATTAACCTGCTTAAACATTTTGTAGAAAACGATGCAGAAGTAGCAAAGCTGATAGTTTTTTGCCGCTCGCGTAGCAATGCCGAAAACGTGTATAAATTTTTATTGCGCCGTTTTAACGATAAACACGTAAAAGTATTACATGCCAACAAAGGGCAAAATACCCGCATAAACGCTATAAACGCTTTTAAAAACGATGAAGTTAGGATTTTGGTTGCCACCGATGTTGCCGCCCGAGGCATTGATGTAAGCAACGTAAGCCATGTAATAAATTTTGATGTACCCATAATTTACGAAGATTATGTACACCGCATAGGCCGTACAGGTAGGGCATTAAACACTGGCATAGCCATTACATTTTGCAACCCTGCCGAAAACTATTTTATCAATAAAATAGAAAAACTGATTAAACAAACCATCCCTATAAGCCCAATACCCAAAACGGTTTTTATTGAAGAAACGCCTTACGAAGAAAAACAAACCATTGACCGTGAAATAGATAACCAAAAAAAGAAAGAAAACCCCGATTTTAAAGGTGCATTTCACGAAAAAAAACTAAGCAACCAAAAAGGCGATGTAAAGAAAAGTAACAAACCCAAAGCCTTTAGCGGTAAAGGTAAAACGGTTGGTAATTATAAAAAAAATGCTAAAAAATATTAAACTAACGCCACTTTCAGTGGTAATTGCGGGCTGCATTACCTACAGCTTTTTCTGTTTATTAGGTTACCAAAAAAACCAAGTTATTAGCAATTTTGCTGGCTTTGGTTATTCGCTAGCCTTGGCATTTGTACTTTTTATAACCGATTTGCTGTTTCGTAAATTTATAGCCAACAAAAAACAACTTTGGATAACCGAGGCATCGTTTATTCTACTAATTTTTACCCTAATTATTATTTTTAACAAATGAAAAAAGCCGAAATTAAACTAACCATTGAGTTAGATGATAGCAATGTACCCGAAAACATCACTTGGGAATCTACCGACCACGAGGGCGAGGAAGCCCTAGCCGTAAAATCAATGATGCTTGCCCTGTGGGACCATAATTTTAAAAACAGCTTACGTATAGATTTATGGACAAAAGATATGCCTGTAGATGAAATGAAACGCTTTTTTTACGAAACCCTACAAACCATGGGCGATAGTTTTTTAAGAGCCACGGGCGAAGAAGCCATTGTTGGCGATTTAAGAGATTATTGCGCACATTTTGCGGAGAAGATGGGGATTACGGAGAAGGGAGCGGGGTAGGAATGTGTGTGTATTTGAGGGTTACAAGCAAGTGTAGGACGACCGCAAACCGACCAACAAACTGACAAGAAGCAGAATTTAAAATCGTAACTTTACGACCCAAACGAATAGGAATATAAAATGAAAAACTGGACACTAGAAGACAACGTGAATGATTGGGTAAAAGCCGAATTTGCAAGAATAAAACAAACCAATTATACTGTTGAATCATCAATGTCTGCCTTTCTTAAAGAAGCAATTCAAAAAGGAGTTGTATTAAAAAGACTTTCATTAGAAGAATCTGGAGAAAAAGGCAAATCGTGGAAACCCGATTTTGAATTAGAAACTTTTGATATTCCTGTATTAATAGAAAATAAATTAGGTATCAATAAATTATCGGCAACCAATGGCGACAAGCTTAAAAACGATATTAAATCCGTTCAAAACTTTGCTGTAAACGGTGCCATTCATTACGCACAATGTGCCATAATGAGTAAAAAATATACAGAGGCAATTGCAATAGGTATATCAGGCGATAATACAACCAATGTAACCATACGAGTTTATTACGTTTTTGGTGCAACAGACGAAACATATAAATTAGTAGAATCTTACACTACGTTAGATTTTTTGGAATCCAAAAAATCATTTGAAGAATTTTACAAAGTAGCAACGCTAACAGAAGACGAAAAACATAAAATCTTAATTGATTCGCAAGCCAAATTACAAGAATATGCGAAAAAATTAAATAAATTAATGCACAATCACGCCATAACAGCACCACAAAGAGTGTTGTATGTTTCAGGTATGCTTTTGGCAATGCAAGACCTTGCAGATATTAAAAAAGGTTTAGTTCCAGATGATTTAAAAGGTATAAATCTTGATAATCAACGTGATGGCGACACAATTGTTAACCAAATTGAAAATTACCTTACTTTAAAGGAGATACCACAAGACAAAAAAAATCTTATGATGGCATCTTTTAAGGAAATAAACAAAGATACCGACCGTGATAAAAAAATAGAATTAGACACCATTATTGGTAAATTATTACCCGATTTGGCAAGTGTAAACAAACAAATTTTTACTTACATCTACGAAAACATTTTTTTATCTATCGACTCCATGAGTGGGCATTTAGATATTATGGGAGAGATGTATTCGGAGTTTTTAAAATATGCACTGGGCGATGGCAAAGAAATTGGAATAGTTTTAACACCGCCTTACATTACCAAAATGATGACCCAAATTTTAGAAGTTGATGAAAACTCTAAAGTGATGGATTTGGCAACTGGTTCGGCAGGTTTCTTAATCTCTTCTATGCAATTAATGATAGAATATGCGGAAGAGAAGTTTGGAAAAAAAACAGAAAAAGCATTAGAAAAAATTGAACACATAAAAAAGCATCAATTATTAGGAGTTGAGTTAGACGCACAAATGTTTACACTGGCATCAACAAATATGATTTTGCGAGGAGATGGTTCGAGCAATATCCGTAAAGGTTCATCTTTTAAAGAACCTGCCAACCTTTACAAAACATTTAACGCCGATAAATTATTACTAAACCCTCCTTTTAGCTTTAAAGAAAACGGAATGCCGTTTATTTTATTCGGTCTTAAAAATATGCAAATTGGCGGCAAAGCCGCCATTATCATTCAAGATTCGGCAGGTAATGGTCGTGGTGTTGAAAGTTGCACAGCTATTTTAGCTCAAAATCAATTAATAGCTAGTATAAAAATGCCAATAGATTTGTTTCAACCTATGGCAGGTGTGCAAACCTCTATTTATGTGGTAGAACGTACCGGTAAAGCACACGATTACAAAAAACAAGTTAAGTTTATAGATTTTAGAAACGATGGGTACAAACGCACAAAACGTGGTATTATTGAAATTGACAATCCCGTACAACGCTACACCGACATTATAGAAATTTATAAAAATGGAGCAACTGCAAATGTTTCAAGTACTTTATGGAACTTGAAACAAATTGTTGCAATGAGTGTAATAACCAATAAAGGAAACGATTGGAACTATGACCAGTATCAAAAAACAGATACTAAACCCACTTTACAAGATTTCAAAAAAACAGTTGGCGACTATCTCGCTTGGGAAGTTTCAAACATTCTTAAACAACAAACCCAGGACGATAGCTTGGGAAAGTAGATTCCCTACTCAACGAAAAATTGAAAAAAGTTGAGTGGGGAGAATTTAAAGTTGGCGAATTATTTACAATAAGTACATCCGAAAAAAGATTCGATGCAAACAAAGTGAAAGTTTTAGAAAATGGAAATTTTCCTTATGTTGTGAGAACAGGCTTAAATAATGGTATAAAAGGATTTATAAATGAAGATGAACAATTCTTGAATGAAGGAAATACAATTTCTTTTGGTCAAGATACTGCAACAATGTTTTACCAAGAACAACCTTATTTCACTGGCGATAAGATTAAAATAGTAAAATCAAAAGATAAAAGATTTAATAAGGGTAATGCTCAATTCTTTATTTTGTCAATGAATAAATCTTTTAGTTCATTTTCTTGGGGAAGTTCAAGTTTTAATGTAAAAATAATTGAAAATCAAAAAATCCAACTTCCAACAAAAAAAGGAAAAATAGATTATGAATTTATGGAAAGCTTTATAGCTGAGCTGGAAGCTCAGCGTATAGCTGAGCTGGAAGCTCAGCGTATAGCTGAGCTGGAAGCTTTTTTATTAACTACTGGCTTAAAGGACTATATTTTAACTGATGAAGAGAAAGAAGTTTTAGAGGATTTTGAGAACGGAAAAATTGTATTTACAGAATTTACTTTTACAAATATTTTTAATAAAATTCTTCAAGGTAGAAGACTAAAAAAAGAAGACCAAATTACAGGAGAAATTCCATTTGTGATGGCTGGGACAACAAATACTGGAGTAGCAAAATATATTTCAAATCCAGTAGCAAAATTTCCTAAAAATTCAATTACAATAGACATTTTTGGTAATACTTTCTATCGCAACTATGATTTTGGTGCAGGCGATGACACAGGTGTATATTGGGATAATGAAAAAAACTATTCTGAAAAAACAATGCTGTATCTAACTTCGTCAATGAGTAAATTAGTTCAAGGAAAGTTTGATTTTGGAAATAAATTAAGAAGTTCTCAAAGTATAGATTTCAAAATTCAACTTCCTATCCACAACAACCAACCCAATTACGCCTTAATGGAAACTTTTATAACCGCCATTCAAAAAATGGTAATAAAGGACGTAGTACTATATGCCGATAGAAAAATAGAAACGACCAAAAGCGTGGCAAAAAAGAGCTAAATTTGTGAATTAATTATTAAAAATGATAAAAGATGAACTTAAAAATATCATTCAAGGAAAGAGCCAAGTTGGCTACGGAGAACTTATCCAAACAATTGCCCTATACCTTAGAAGAAGCAAAGAAACAGGTACTTTGGCTCAAGCAAAACAGCACAGCAAAAAACAAGAAACAGAGGAACTCATAAAATATATTAATACACACCAGCTTTGGGTGTGTGATATTAATTTTGATGCCTTTATTTCTGAAGGAGCAGAGCAAAAAGTATTCGTAAAAGATACACAAAAAGTGCTAAAACTAAACGATAGCATCTATTATGAATTTTGGGAAGATTATTTTCATAATTTACTGCTAAACAATTACTTTTTTCCTGAAACCGTCTATAATTTAATAGGCTTTTATAAATCTCCCGATAATATTTTATACGCCTTGGTAGAGCAAAAATATATAAAGGCAGACGAGCCTACAAATCTACAAGATGTAAAATATTTTTTAGAAAATAATGGTTTTGAATGCACCAAAAATAACGATTATTATCACCCAGAATTAGGTATTATACTAGAGGATTTACACGATGAAAATGTATTAATCGCAAAAGGTATCTTATATTTTATTGATACTGTTTTTTATATTAAATCAGCTGTTTTTTGGCTATAATTAAAAAAAACAATTAAATGAATTTTTATTACTGCCATATACAAATTTGTAATAAAAAAATGGTAATAAAAGAGGTCGTTTTATATGCCGATAAAAAGATAGAAGCAACCAAAAATGTAATCCAGAATTAAAAAGCGGTAAATGACGACAGAAAGAACACCAGCTTGTAACAGCGGTTTGGCAAAAAAGCGGGTTCAGTGGTTAATTGAACATTCTACTTCGTATCAACATTTATGGTATGTTTACAGTTTAGTGCTCCGAAATCCGCTTCTTCGCAAAGCCCCAAACCGTTAGCAGTAAAGCAAGCAGACCTCAACAAAACAGCGTTTCATTTGCAGACAGACAGAAAATGTGTAGCTTTGAAAGCCAATAATTCTATACAATTTGAAACAAAGAATTTACATAGATACATCAGTAGTTGGAGGTAATTTTGACGAAGAATTTTCGGCAAATACAGCTCCTTTTTTTGACAGAGTCAAGAATGGAGAAGTTATTATTTTAGTTTCTGAACTTTTAGAAGCCGAATTGTTGAGGGCACCAAATTTTGTTAGAGAATTACTTGCCGAAATAGACGACAAAAATATTGAGAAAGTAAAACTTACAGAAGAAGCAAAAGAGCTTGCTGACAGATATATTGAAGCGAAAGTTGTTGGAAAGACAAGTAAAGCCGACTGCCAACATATTGCAATGGCAACACTAAACAAAGCAGATGTATTAGTAAGTTGGAATTTTAAACATATCGTAAATCTTGACAGAATAAGAGGTTATAACGGAATAAACTATCAGTTTGGACATAATATGATAGAAATTAGAACACCAAAAGAAATAGAAAAGTATGGAACAGAAGAATAAAAAAGCAGAAAAAAAATTTGATGCAATAAAAGTGATGAGAGAAATTCGGGACAAAATAAGTGCTGAAATTATGAATATGACTTATGAGCAAGAAAGAGCATATTTAGACAAACTTTTAGCACAAGGACAGAAGACAAAATAAAAGCACTACTGCACACAAGGGTTTGGCAAAAGTGGAGCTTTTGTACTATCCTCATCAGTTGTGCTTTCTAAAATCTTTTGTACTAAATTTGAACTTTAGTACTTTTCCCCCCCCACCACCTTCGCCAAGCCCGAAACCGTTGGCAGCAATTGTTCGACAGGTCAGTGCTGTAATTTGGGGGGTAACTTTTAGACATTGAATGACTGCCCATTTTTTGTTTATCTTAATAGGTTTTGTAGTTAATTTAAAACTTCGGTTCTTCGTTTTCTGATTTGTGTGGGTGGACAGTAATCCAATATCTTAACGGTTGACAGCGAACTAACGATAAAATCAAATCTAATAACAAGCTGGTAACGTATTGACATAAGGACCTTTTAAATTGACGTAAAATATCTAGTAAAAAACAATTGACATATGAAAGATACGTTAAAAAAAATATATAGATTTTTATTTAAATATAATGAAGATGCAACACCTAAACTCACGAAATTTCTAACTTATACATTTATGCCGTTGTTCTGCTTCTGTTGTTTTTATTTAACCTTTTTTTACCAAAAGCTATCTAATAGACAATTGCAAGAATTTAATCATGTTAGTGGAATAGTGACTTCAACCGAAAAAATATATAATGCTCCACATAAAAACGAACGACCTTCATACAATATTAAAATTGGCGTTGACAATTTTGAAGAGTTAATTTGCTTATATAGTGAATATCCACAATCAAAGGAGGACGAAAATAGAATTGTTGTTGGGGAAAAGATTGAAGCATACTACGAAACCGAAAAGGGCGTAAACAATATTGTTCAAATTTCTATTCCTCAAAAAAAAATTTTGACTATGGAACAGACTAACGAACACTTTAAATTTTTAAGAAATTTTCTTTTCGGTGTAGGACTTATATTTACGACATGGTTCATATCAAGGGTATATAGATATAGAAAATATGGTGGACTATATTAATTGACAACGACTGACGATTATTTAATAATTTAAAAATGGGTAATACAGCAGCTGGTAACAGTACATTTGCAATAAACGGGGCTTCATGCCTAGCAGTCCCCCCGCTGTCGCAACTTCAGCGTAGCGTAACTTGTAATGCCGTATAAGCAAAGTTTTCAACTTTGCATTATGACAATTATTAATGGCTAAACTTTTTTATAAGCGGATTAAAAATCCTACGATATTGGCTTCAGGATTGCAAATCCTGAAAAGCGATGATTTATTTTACAACCTCAACAAAACTTTAACACACAACTTATATACGTTTAAAAATTATATATTTGTACGTACAAATTTTTATCATGGATACCAAGCTAACTTTAAAACTTAATCAACAAATAATTGAGAAAGCAAAACAATATGCAGTTGATAAAAAACTAAGTTTATCACGCATAATTGAGAACTATCTCAATTCCCTTACGTCCGCAAATTCATTGGGTAATGAAATTGAAATTTCACCTTTTGTAAAAAGTCTTTCTTCGAAAATCGATATACCGAATGATTATGATTATAAACAAGAGCATAACAATTATTTAGACGAAAAACATAGGTGAGTAGAATATTTTTAGACACTAATGTTATATTAGATTTGTTAGCCCAACGCATTCCATTTTATGATTCGATTGCTAAGTTAGCCACCCTTGCCGACCAAAAACGACTAGTATTAGTTGCTTCTCCAATTTCGTTCACAACGGTTGATTTTGTATTAAATAAATTCGAATCATCAGAAGCAGTTTTATCCAAACTTAGAAAATTAAAGATTTTATGTGAGGTTTGTGTTGTAAATGAAGAAATTATTGAAAAGAGTTTAAATTCGGATTTTAAAGATTTTGAAGATGCTGTACAATATTTTAGTGCAATACAATCAGGGTGTACGGCTATCATAACTAGAAATGGGAAAGATTTTAAAAAATCTACCATTCCAATTATGACAGCTTACGAATACCTAAATAACATTTAAGCCCCACACACTGTCGCAAGTTTTTAGCGCACCATAAATGTGATGGGTTTTGTGAAAAGTGTTTAACTTTCTTTTACCCCCGAAAGGTGTTCTAAACTATTAAATACCTCAATTTCAAATGTATTACCATCATAATTCAAAACATATAATGAGGTGTTTTGGTGCGGAAAATCATCCATACTGGACAAAGGTTTTTGTAACAACAAACACAATAACAAGCGCATAGCCCTGCCATGCATGCATATTAAAACAGTTTCTTCATTAGCTTGCGCCAATATATGTTTTACCGCTATTTGTTGCCTTGCAAATACCTCATTGGGGCTTTCGCCGCCTTCGGTTTTTATATCAAAGTTACCCGCATTCCAATTTTCGATTAATAGCTCGAAATCGTGGCGTAATTGCGGGGTGCTTTTTTGGCCTTCGTATATACCCCAAGCAAGCTCATCTAGCCCTTCTAGCTGCTCCCAAGCTATGCCTTGGGCAATAAATTGTGCCACAGTTTGGTGGGTACGTTTTAGCTTCGAGGTGTATATTTTATCAAAAGCTACGTTGTGGAACATGGCAAAAAAAGCGTTGCTTTGCGCAATACCTGTTTGGTTTAAATCTGAGTTTATTCCTCGGCCTTGCACAATGCCGTTTTTGTTTAAATCTGTTTCGCCGTGGCGTATAATGTAAAATATTTTTTTCAATGTTGTTAATTAATTGTTTAAAACTGGCAGGGCGTAGTATTGCGGTTTGGTATCATCCTCACTAAATTCAACATGCTCGTAATCAGTAATTATATTGTAAAGTGTATCTCGTTCCAAAGGTTTTTTACCTACATTTTTTATCAAATCAACCAATTGCTTGGTGCTTAATGCGGGCTGTTGTTCCTCGGCCCCAGCCATACTATAAATTTTTGTAGTATCATCAAGCGTACCGTCAATATCATCTACACCAAAATTAAGCGAAAGTTGCGCTGTGTTGCGACCTATCATGGCCCAATAGCTTTTTATATGGTCAAAATTATCTAAATAAATACGCGAAATGGCATAATTTCGTAAATCTTCTACCACGGTCGATTCCTTAATATGCGACATTTGGTTATCTTGGTTTCTGAATTTTAGTGGGATAAAAGCCTGAAAACCTTGTGTTTCATCTTGTAAATTTCGTAATTG
>JAAFJW010000185.1 GCA_013298995.1 Sphingobacteriales bacterium
CAGCAACAATTTTATAGGCTTTGGGATTTTGCTGGTTTATAAAAGGGATTACTTCTTTTAAAATGTAGGTTTCGTACTGTAAATGGCGTTCTATTTTTTGTTGGGGTGTTTTATCTTTGCTATAAAAACTTTCTTTATCTACACTATCTACACAAAATATTTGTAATTGGCCTGCATTTATTTTATCGTGTAATTTATCCAGTACGCCCCAGTTTTCGTAATCGTAAAACCTAGCTCCACGGGTGGGGAAAAACAAAACCGTGGCACCCGCATGGCCAAATACGAGTAACTCCATTTCTTTGTTTAAGGCACTACTAAGCCATTTATAATATTGCCTAACCATTCTTTTTTTTTAAAACTAAATAAGCAAAAAGTGTATGTTGTTAAATTTATATTAAATTTTAATATAAGTTGCTAAAAAAGCCTCCTGTACCTTGTTTTTCCAAATTTGGTAACCTTGGGCACTTAAATGTAAGCCATCGTTATCAAAATATTGTTTTTGAGGGTAGCCGTTTACATCAATCATTTTATTGTAGATGTTTATAAAACGCCAATTATCGCTACGTTTTATAATTTCGTTTTCTATTAAGTTATTGGTGTATTTGATATTGTCGATTAAATTCCAACGGGTAAAACTAGGCTTTAACGATATAAAATAGCAGGGGATAGCGCCAAAATGTTTTTCTATTAAAACGGTTAGCTGCAAAAAAAACACAAAAACTTCTTCGGGCAAACGGCCATCGCCAATATCGTTATCGCCTGCATAAATCACTATTTTTTCGGGCTGGTAGGGTGCTACAATCCTATCAAAAAACCAAACACAGGCTGCCAGCGTTGAGCCGCCAAAGCCTAAGTTTACTGGGTTATCGTTTTTAAAATCTTCGGCCAAGCTTGTCCATAGCCGTATAGACGAGCTGCCATAAAATATAGTATAAGGAGTATCCCTTTCTTTTTTCTTTTTTTCTAATTCTTTAACTTCCTCTTCGTACCAAAACATATATTTTATTTAACTTTCATTTGTAGTTTTTTTACAACTAGGTTTCCGATTTTTTGGCCGCAGGCATTTCCGTTTATACACGAGTATTTAAAATGTATTAAACCATAAAACCTGGCCGAAATGTTTTCGCTTGCCGCTTGCCTAAATGAGGTAAACGAGCGACGTTTTATACCAAATTCTTCTTCGGAGGTATCAATATAGGCAAAGTTATTGCCATATACGCTACTTAAAGTTTCGGCGGCAGCGGCCGATATGGTAGAATGCCCAGCCGTATATTCGGGAAAAGGTGGCGTTTGTATATAAGGCAACCAATCTTTATCAAAATATTTATTAATTACGGTTTCGGGGCGGGCGGTATTGTAGGTGTATTTGGCTTGCCAGCAGGCAATAAAAGCATCAAAAAGTGCTATCGCGGTTTTGGTGTAGCCCGTAAGTGTGGTGCCAAAATCGGCCTTCGCCTGTGCCGATGCAATACCACAAATATTCATCCAATGGCCTGGTGGCGAAAACTTTTTGGTGCTAAACATGGCATGGCCATACACGTTTAATTTAAAAGGGTTATCATCCCAAAACAGGGCAATGTGCTTTTGTTCTTCGTTTAGGTTTTTTGAGGCATCTATTAGTTTTTGTACTTCTAAATAATAGGCACTGTTTTTATTTTTAACATCAAAGGTATAAGGTGGCGGTGGTAAAAACTGCTTGCTACTATCTAAAACTAGGGTTCTTAATTGGCCCCAATGTGGTTCAACAGCCGTGGCATAAGCGGCTGGGGTGGGTATCCATGTACCGTCGGCATTGGTAACGGTGTAGGCTGGCATGCTACGGCTTTCCAAATATTTATCTTTTTTGCTCCAATTTAAAATGGCATTTGCTACGGTATCGGCCCAAGCCAACGAATTATTTAAAACATCGTTAGGCATGCCTACACTATCGGCTAAATGGGTTAATTGCTGTACACAATCATCTAATGAACCAGCCGGAAAAGTTACCGCATTGCCCACTCGGCACAGGGCTATAAGGGCTGCAAATTCATAATCGTAGGGTTTATTGGCATCGGGCTTAGGCAAAACAGCTAAGCCATTTAATTGCCCACCTAGGCTTCGGTAATTTTTGTTGCCCGCACAAAAAGCCTCGTAAGCCGCAATAGTGGCATAGGCATAGTTGCGAGAGGCTACCGGCGGCGGAAAATTATTATCTAAAATTACCTCATTTAATTTTTTAACGGTTTCCCTTAATAGTAGAGGCTTATTGATGCTAGCTTGGTACTGCTTATTTGATTTACACGAACTGTATAAAAGCACCAGCAACAAAAAGAATATAGTTTTTCGAAGCATATAAAATATAAAACAAAATAGATTGTAATTAAAGCCCTAAATATAAAGCATATTATTAACTAAACTTTCGGCACTAATAAATATTTTAAATAATGCAATATAAATCCATCGAAAAATGAACAAATCATCCAAGATGTAGAATTTAACTTTATTGAATTACCAAAGTTTACTAAAAAAATAGAAGAATTATTAACGCCAATAGACCAATGGACATATTTTATAAAAAATGCTGAAAATTTAGAAGTAATTCCAGAAAGTGTGCTAGACGAAGGCCTGAAAGAAGCCTATCTAGGTGCTGACAGGCATAGCTGGTCGCAGGATGAATTAGACGATTATGAAAGAGCAAGCATAAAAGAGCAAGACGAAATTGGAAGGGTTGAATTAGCTGAAAAGAAAAGAACATTTGAAATAGCAAAATTTATGAACGAAGAAAATGAACCTATTGAAAAGATAATAAAATATACAGGTTTAACAAAAGAAGAAATAAAAAACTTTAAACACAAATGCCCTATGTATAAATACGCATTTGGCAAATCTAGGCGTACACTATCCTCATCAGTTGAACTTTCATACTTTTAAAACAGCACCTCGCCAAGCGCAAAACCGATAGCTGCAATTTTCGCCAATATTCGTGTATGCGTGGCTATAATTATGTTTTTTTAAAAGAACAGCAAAGGATTTGCCTTTATTTATTTGCTAAGGATATAAGTTGAAAATATCCTATTTTAAAAATTTTGCCGCTCCGAAATTTTAGAAGATAATAACCTTAATCCGATTTATATATATTGTTTTTTAAACATTATATAACGCTAATTAGTAGCAAACTACATTATAATCTAACAATCGAACTCAGATTAATAATAAATTAATGCAATAACATTTACCATAAAATTTGTGGCAATAAAAGTATTGTTTAGTTTTATTGCGTAAAAAAAAAATTTACTAACCATTATAAAAAATTTAATAACCCTAAATCATGAATCATTTACGTAAATACTTATTGTCGTTATGCTTGTTAACGATAGCTTTTGGTGGCTTTGCCCAAACCTACGAAGCCAACTGGAAATCATTAGATAAACGCCCTATACCCACTTGGTTTACCGATGCCAAGTTTGGCATTTTTGTACACTGGGGAGTTTACTCAGTACCTGCTTGGGCACCTGCCAATGAAGATATTGGCGTATATGCCAAATATGCCGAATGGTACTGGATGCGTATAAACGGAGGTAAAGACCCCAACGAACAAAAAACCGATGTAAACAAACTCTTTATCGATTATCATAATAAAAAGTATGGTAAAGATTTTAAATACCAAGATTTTGCTTCGGATTTTAAAGCCAAAGAATTTGAACCCAACCAATGGGCCGATGTTTTTAAAGATGCTGGAGCTAAATATGTGATACTAACATCGAAACACCACGAAGGTTTTACCCTGTGGCCAAGTACCCAAAGCTGGAACTGGAA
>JAAFJW010000170.1 GCA_013298995.1 Sphingobacteriales bacterium
AAGCAATATTACAACCATTGGTTAATTATATTCAAAACAAGGTTACAAGCAAGCAACACATTAGGCTTAACTTTATATGCACCCATAACTCGCGAAGAAGCCATTTGGCGCAAATATGGGCACAAACCGTGGCAACTTATTACAACATCCCAAATGTTTTTTGCTACTCGGGCGGCACCCAAGCTACGGCTATGTTTGGCACAGTTGCCCACACTTTAACCAATAGTGGTTTTAATATCAACATTATAGCCGAAATGCGAAACCCTATATACAGTATAAAATATTTGCGGCTATACTTACTTGCACCCAAGCCGATGGCGCATGCCCCTTTATTGCAGGTGCCGAAAGCCGCATTCCAATAACTTACGAAGACCCCAAAGCCTACGACAGTACGCCACAGCAAGTACAAAAATACGAAGAACGTAGCCTGCAAATTGCTACCGAAATGCAATACGTTTTTTCACAAATCAAAAAATAAAAATGGCAGTAAATAATTGTAGTCCCTTAGCGGGAAGAAAAAAACTAGGTTTTATCGACCAATATTTAACCCTTTGGATATTTATAGCCATGGCCATCGGCATTGCAATTGGTTATTTTATGCCATCAAGTAGCGGTTTTATCAACTCGTTTAATAGCGGCACCACCAATGTACCCTTGGCCATTGGCTTAATATTAATGATGTACCCGCCGTTGGCAAAGGTGCGTTACGAAAACATGGGGCAAGTGTTTAAAAACACCAAAATATTAGGCTTATCCCTGTTTTTAAATTGGATTGTAGGGCCTGTTTTAATGTTTGTTTTGGCCATCACTTTTTTAAGGGATTACCCCGATTATATGGTGGGCTTAATTTTAATTGGGCTAGCCCGTTGTATTGCCATGGTGGTAGTGTGGAACGATTTGGCACAGGGTAACCGCGAGTATGCCGCAGGCTTAATAGCCCTCAATAGCATTTTTCAGGTATTGCTTTACAGTGTTTACGCCTATTTTTTTATCACCGTGTTGCCTCCTTATTTTGGTATCCAAGGTTTAAGCATACCTATTACCATTGCCCAAGTGGCAAAAAGCGTGGGCATTTATTTAGGTATTCCTTTTGGGCTAGGCGTTGTTAGCCGTTACGGTTTACTAAAATTAAAAGGCGAAACCTGGTTTCAAAACCAATTTATACCCTTTGTATCGCCCATTACGCTTATTGCCTTGCTTTTTACTATTGTAGTAATGTTTAGCCTAAAAGGAAAACTTATTGTAGAAATCCCCTTTGATGTATTGCGTATAGCCATTCCTTTGGTAATTTATTTTACGCTTATGTTTGTATTGAGTTTTATTTGTGGCAAATTATTAGGTGCCGATTATGGCAAAAATACAGCCATAGCTTTTACCGCCACGGGTAATAATTTCGAGTTGGCTATTGCCGTAGCCATTGGTGTATTTGGCATAAATAGTGGGCAGGCTTTCGCTGGCGTTATTGGGCCATTGGTAGAAGTTCCAGCATTAATTGCCTTGGTAAACCTTGCCTTTTGGGGGCGCAAAAAGTATTATAAAGCTGCTTAATTATATTGTAAAGCTACGGCAAAAAAGAATTTTTTTAATTTTGGAACACAAAAAAAGCCCAATTAAAAATTGGGCTTTTTTTGTGTAAGTGTTTGTTAATTAATGGCCACTTACCATTGTAATGTTTTTTACTTTAGCATTTTTAATGGCAAAGTAAAATACTACTAAAAAGCATAAAGCTGGTATCGAATAAGCAAGCTGTATGGTACTGGCATCAGAAACTCGCCCCATTATTAAAGGGAAAATTGCACCGCCTACAATAGACATAATTAAAAACGATGAAGCTTTTTTTGTTTTGGCACCTAAGCCTTGTATGCTCAACGAAAATATAGTAGGAAACATAATAGACATAAAAAACTCTACGCCAATTAAAGCATATACAGATATATATCCATTGGCAAAAATAGCTATCAATAAAAGTACAATATTGGTTACGGCATATATAGCCAATAAGCGTGATGGGGCTATGTATTTCATTAAAAAAGTACCAAAAAACCTACCAATCATAAAACCTAGCAATGCGGCCGATAAAAAATAAGCCGCCGATTTTTCTTCAATGCCTGCTACTGTACCTGCAAAGCGGATAAAAAAACTAGATACACAAACCTGTGCACCCACATAAAAAAACTGTGCTAAAACACCTAGCATCAAATTTTTTTCTTTAAAAATACTTTGATGTTTTTGCGCCATTTGGTGTTGGGTATCTTCGGGTTCGGCTATTTCGGGTAAATCGGTACGCCAAATAACAAGTGCTACTGTAAGTACAATTACACCAATAATAATATAGGGTATTTGTACGCTTGATGCTTCTTTTGTTAAAAAGTCGTTTAGCTGTGCTAGCGACATGTTTTGCTCATCTTGCGCACTAAGGTGCTTGCCCGAAAGAATAAACATACCGCCCAATAATGGTGCTAATGTAGCTGCCAAGCCATTAAATGATTGTGCAAAATTTAAACGTTGGGTTGCCGTTTCGGGGTCGCCCAAAACAGAGATATAGGGGTTGGCGGCGGTTTCTAAAAAAGTGAGCCCGCTGGCTATTACAAAAAGGGCTACCAAAAAGAAACCGAAATTTCGGGTACTTGCTGCTGGGTAAAATAAAAATGCACCCAATGCAAATATTACTAAACCTATAATAATGCCATATTTATACCCATATTTTTTCATAAAAAAACCTGCGGGTAAGGCCATTGCAAAGTAGGCTATAAAAAAAGAAGAATCTATTAACGCCGATTGTAAGTCAGATAATTGGCAGGCTTTTTTTAAATGAGGTATTAATATAGGATTAAGATTGTGGGCAAAACCCCATAAAAAAAATAAAGAAATAATAAGTATTACAGGGATAAGTGTTTTGTTTTTAGACATCGAATGGTTATTGTTGGTTTATATTTAGCGCAAGATGCCAAATTTTTTATTTTTATGAAATTATTTCGTTGATTTAATTGCTTATGGTTTAAAGTGTCGAAGTAAGTATAATTAAAATTTATAATTTAATTTTAAATTGCCTAATACTTAACTTATTTTGGCATTTATTTTAATTTCGGTAATTTATTTGGAAATTGTTACAGCAAAACCTTGGTGTTAAAAAACCAGCCCTGCGTAAATAAACGGGATTGAAACGGCTACCCCCGAAATGCGTTGGCCAAAAGAATAAGGCCTATGAGGGGTAATAGTGTAAAGCCCGGCTAGCCCAAGTTATAGAGCACTCGCCTTTGTTTTCATAAAAAAAATGATTTTGTTTTAAAAAAACCAGCTTGGCTATGGCTATATTGATTTATTTTATGGTTTAATTATCAAGCAAATGTTTTTCGGCATGGTATGATGACCGTACCAAAGGGCCGCTTTCCACATATTTAAAGCCCATTTGTAAGCCTATGTTTTTGTAATGCAAAAATTCATCAGGGTGTACCCAGTTTATTACCGGGTGATGGTTTTTGGTAGGTTGTAAATACTGGCCTAAGGTAAGTACATGTACACCAGCTTGTTTTAAATCATGCATGGTTTCTATAATATCGGTTTCGGTTTCGCCAAAGCCTAGCATAATACCCGATTTGGTGCGTATGCCATAATCCGAAACACGTTTTAGGCATTCCATACTTCGCTCGTATTTTGCTTGTATGCGTACCTCTTTGGTTAAGCGTTTTACCGTTTCTATATTGTGTGATATAATTTCGGGCTGCTGCTCGCACACTCTATAAAGATTTTCCCACACCCCTTTAAAATCTGGAATAAGCGTTTCCATCGTAGTACTGGGGCTTTGCTGGCGTATGGCAGCAATGGTTTGCGCCCATATAATAGAGCCACCATCTTTTAAATCGTCTCTATCAACCGATGTAATTACGGCATGTTTTACGTTCATTAATTTAATCGAATTGGCTACACGGTTAGGTTCGTCAGTATCCACAGCCAAAGGGCGGCCTGTTGCCACAGCACAAAACGAGCATGAACGGGTGCATATATTGCCCAAAATCATAAACGTTGCCGTACCTGCACCCCAGCATTCGCCCATATTGGGGCAATTGCCGCTTTCGCAAATGGTGTGTAGCTTATGCTCATCTACCAAGCTACGTACATGGGCATATTCTTTACCTACAGGCAATTTTACCCGCAACCAATCGGGTTTACGTGGTTTTACATCGCTGGCAACTATTACGGGTAAATCAATCATAGCTACAAAAATACAGATTGTTTACCAAAAAGCGATGTTTGCTTGTGCTTAATTTTGCAAGTGTTATCATTTTTGTTAAAGTTTCGGAGGGG
>JAAFJW010000171.1 GCA_013298995.1 Sphingobacteriales bacterium
GTAGCCGTTATCAACAAATTGATTAAACAGGCTTTTGCAATTGTTAAAAACAATACATCTTTTGACAATAATTATGCAATCGCCAAATAATATTTCGACCTTTTCTTGCTATTTAACACAGTTCATGCCGAGGAACGAGGCATCTATGTCCGTAGCGGATGTAGATGCCCGCACAGGCGGTCCCGTCCTTCGTCGGCATGCCAAAAATGAGTTGAAACGACAAAATTAAATTTAACTATTTTTGGCAATACAAACACGAATTTTTGCACTTCTTCTTTCGGGGGTTCTGTATGGGTTATCCTTCCCGTCGTTCCCTCAAATTCCAACGGGGCTGTTGTCTTGGGTTGCGTTTGTGCCTGTTTTATTGGCCACCCAACACGAACATTCGCTCAAAAAATACTTATTTTTTACCCTGCCCGTATTTGTTATTGGTATTTCAATTGGCTTTTGGTGGACAGCCTATTACCATTGGCAAGCGCTATTGGTTTGTTTATTGACGCAAGTACCCCTTGTTTACGCGCCATTTTTGATTCATTTTTTGGTAAAAAAAAGGTTTGGCTTTCATCAATCGCTTTTTTTGCTCCCTTTTTGTGTTGCTTTTTCAGAATGGGCTTTGCATTTTTTGCCCATTCATTTGCAGGTTCATTCGCTGGCCTACACCCAAGCCAACGCCATTTGGCTCATTCAATTTGCCGACTTTTCAGGTATGTGGGGCATTACTTTTTGGGTAATGACAATGAATGTTTTTGTAATAATGGCCATTCAAAAGCGCAAAAAAATCAATTATTTTTATCCCATTTTGTGGCTCAGTTTACCGTTGGTTTATTCGCTGTGGGTCATAAAAATTCAGCCTCGAAGTGTGTTGGGCAGCCTCAATGCCAAAACCAAGGTTTCGATTGTGCAGACCAATGTTGATTCGTACCAAAAACAAGATACGGCCTTTACCCAGCGCATTTTCAATGAAATAGTTAGCCTTGCTGACAGTGCGGTTCGCACTGCTCAACCCGATTTGCTTGTATTGCCCGAAACCGCCCTTCCAATTCCACTTTTTCAAGACCAAAACCTGCTTGATTTTACAAAAAAAGCCATTGTATCTTGGCAAACTTCGGTGGCGATTGGTTTTGTAGAATACCCCGACACGACCAAAAAACACCTTTTCAAGAACAATGCCCTGGTTTTTACCCCGCAGTTGGCCACATTTTGGGACTCTTTGAAAATAAAACCTCAAGATGTCAAGGTGTATCAGAAAGAATATGGTTTACCTTTCATGGAATTTATGCCTTTCCAGCCCGACGCGCCTTCGTTGCGTGGTTCGAGTTTGGTGCGCGGGCATACGCCTTATATTTTTAGTTATTCCAACTTCAACAACGATAAATTTAACGTAGCCCTTACCATTTGTTGGGAACAAATGTACCCCCAAAAAATGGCTGATTTGGTCAATTCGGGGGCTGAGTTTATTGCATTGATGAACAACGATGCCTGGTTTGGCACTACACCTGGTGCCAAACAGTTGCTGAGTTTTACCAGAATTCGCGCTATTGAAAACCGCCGTGGCGTTGTCAGATGCTCCAACGGGGGCATTTCGTGTTTCATTGACCCCTTCGGGCGCGTTTCGGGGCAGTTACCGTGGTTTACTTCCACCATTGGCACGCAGGAAGTACTTTGTGTGAGCAAGAAAAGTTTTTATACCCAGCACCCCAACTGGTTTCCTATTTTTTGTTGTGGTCTGCTACTACTGCTCATCGCCATAAATTACCGTCAATCAAGCCATTAAGTTTTGCACACAAAAAGGCTTTGCGTACTGTACTTTACTATTTTTTGGTAATGATGTACCGTAAATCAAATGCATTACCCATGCCCTTCGAGACTTCGTCAAGAATCTCAACAAAATAAACCCCAATAACCTTTAATTACACCCACCCAACTGGACTTTGAACACTGTTCCGGCGTTAGCCTTGAAACCTGGTTCAAGCACGATGCTTTTGCCTGCTTGGTAGGTTACGTTGGCCGTATTGGTAATTTTGTTGGTGGCCGTGATTTTGCCCGTGCTGGCGTTGGCTTGCTTGATAACTGTTCCACTTGAATAATCGTCTATTGGGCTGGCCAAAGGGAGCAGCGTAGCATTTATTATTGCGCTAAAATTTGGAGCTACTGCTAATAAATTACCGCTACTTATTGCTGTTAATTGTACTGTGCTACTGGGTAAACCCAAGGTTGGGTTTATGGCTGTTAAAGTATCTAAACGTTGGGTGTTGTTGGCTTTAATTAAAGCAAAACCTACCAAACGATTAAAATCAAATCCGTTTTGTGCCGTTCCTGTAGTGGTGTAATTATAGGCAATCGGAAAGTTTTGCGTTATTCCTCTCTCAAATAAAATTGATTTTGTAGGGCAGTCTGATTTATAAACCGGCGCAGCATTTAAAGTTTTTACGGTTATATTATTATTGGGCATTACGCTTAAATAATTAACAGTTGTATTGCAATTTACAATAGTTGCACAGTTAGAAAACACGGCACTATTGTTTGCTGCAGTATTTAAAGTGGGGTGTATTACGGTTAAGCCTAGGTTTATATCTTTTGCGCCTGGTAAATTTGTCCAACCGTTTATCCAAGCAAATTTATAATTGGTACTGTAGGTTAACAAGCTGTTAGTAAAGGTAATACCACCTAAATAATAATTTAACGGACTTACATAATCGCCTGGTATTTCTATCCAAATAGGGTTATTATATACATTTGCCGTGTTTTGAGAAACATCTTTAAACACGCAATCGTTAAAGGCAACCGTTAAGCCATTGTTACCTTTATTTACGTAAAAGGCTGTCCAATTACTGCCATCTACAAAGCATTTATTAAAAACAATTTGCCCTGTTAAATTTACATTTGGTGCTTCGCTAAGTTGTATTTCGGTAGTTGCATACACATTTGTAATATCGTGGTTAAAAGAAAAATAAGAGTTTTCTACCGTTACCGAAACAGTAGGCGAGCTTGAGTTAAGTAAATGAAAAGCAAACACTAAACCAGCACCATAATTATTGGTAAATCTACATTTACGTATTTTAATGTTTTGCACAAATTGTTCAGGAAAATCGGGCTCAATATCCAAACCAGCTTCGGGCAAAGTACCTTTGGTGTTGCTAAATGTGCAGTTTTCTATCAGCACATTTTTAGCCGATATAATGCTGCAACCTTGGCGGCGGTTATTATCAAAAACGCAATTAACTACATAAATATTTTCGCAAAAGTTTTGGTTGTTTGTGCCGCCAGCATACCCTGTAATTAGTAACCCATCGCCACCGCTATCGTTTACCATAAGGCCAGCAATGGTTATGTTAGTACAATCGCTTAGGTCTACTGCGTGGCGCCATTCGCCTGTGGTGTATTCGGTTTTTAGCATTTTAAAAGTTGCACCGTAGCCGTATATTTTAAAATTAGTACAATCTTTTAGTTTAAATAAAGTGGCATAAGTTTGTGTAAATGCGCCGCTTTTGGCTTGCAATATTACACCCGGTTCAAAAATTATGGTTCTAGCATCTTTATTAAAAAAAGTTAGCGGTTGTACTATCCAAGGCTGCCCTACGTTTTGTATAATTACGGTATCAACCGATGAATTAATAGCGTTTCTTATCTCGTTGGTAACATCTGTTGGGTTAAAAACCGAAGCACCCAAAATAGTTTTGCTGGCGTAGGTTTTGCTAAATCCGCCCATAAGGGCAAAAAATACAAGTAATACTTTAATGCTAATTTTCATATCTATTGTTTTTTAGAGATTTGACCAACAACTGTCTGACCCAAGAGTAAATCAAGGGTATTTTTTTCAACATGAATGCCAAAACTTCTTAAACTAAGCTACTACAAAGGAGCATGAATTGGTTCGTTTTGTGTGGTCTAAACTCAAAAACCTCCCAACCATGCGCCAGTTCTTAGAAATGACACAAGCAGACATGAGTTGCTGTAAAGTTGAGGTAAAATATCTACATGCACTCTTTACCGCCTTTTTTGTACTATCTTACTCTGGGGTTTCCTCTTTGTTATACCCGCCCCCAAATCCATTAAAAATCAGATTTTTTTAAGTTATTTGCGAAACAAAAATAATCAAATATATTACCCATGCCCAATTAATTACACCCACCCAACTGGACTTTGAACACTGTTCCGGCGTTAGCCTTGAAACCTGGTTCAAGCACGATGCTTTTGCCTGCTTGGTAGGTTACGTTGGCCGTATTGGTAATTTTGTTGGTGGCC
>JAAFJW010000172.1 GCA_013298995.1 Sphingobacteriales bacterium
CTGTTCAAACTCAGATAGAAGAAAACAAAAAGGGGAAAATCCTGCCTGACAGCATTGATATTATCATGCTAAGATGCGGCTATGTTTACCCTTTTCGGTGTTGTATTAAATTATACCAAAATTGTAATTTTTTTTGATAGGGTAAAGATATGAGGTAGCGGATACCTGCCTACCTGCGGTAAGCAGGCAGGCCGGCCTTGCGCCTAAGGCCTGTGGGCGTACCTGCCGGCCAGCAGGCGGGTGAGCGGACCTGCCTGCTGACCGCAGGTAGGCAAGTGGCGGGGCTAGCCTAGGTTATGAAACGCTAGCTTGGGTTTTTCAAAAAAAAACGATATAAAATTGTAATATTTATGCAATGGTATAAACGGCCGACCACAAAAAATGGCATTAACTTGTTTTAAAAATATTTATCAGCTACGAAACTTTGGTTAGATAATATGCTGGTGTTTTGCCGCCTTTATAGCTTCGGATTTATTGGTTGCAAATAGCTTAACGTAAATGTTTTTTATATGCGAGCGTACTGTATTGGGCGCTATAAAAAGTGTGGTGGCTATTTGGGTATATGTTTGCCCTTCGCTTAGTAATTTTATTACGTCTGTTTCTCGGTCGGATAAGTTAGAACTTACGGTTTGTTTAAACGATGTGGCTACCATTCGGGCAATACTTGTGCTCATGGGTGCGCCACCATCTATACATTCGATAATTGAAGGGATAATGCAATTTTGTATATTGTTTTTTATGATATAACCCACAGCACCCGCTTTTAACGACTCAAATACGGCTTCGGCACTGTCTGATGAGCTTATCATAATGATATCAACTTTTGGAAACTTGCTTTTTATTTTCTTAGTAGCTTCAATACCATTTATACCTGGTAGCTGTATATCCATTAAAACTATACATTCGTTACTTAGGGTTTTTTTGCTCGTTAATGCAAGCTCGGCATTAAAAAAATGAATAGGCTTATACACGCTATTATTTTGAATGACAAACAGTAAGGCTTTTGCCATAAGGGCATCATCTTCGATAAGTACTATTTGTTTATTAATCATTTAATAGTAGAAATAAAAAATTTACCCCCGAATATATTACTATTTTATGATTATTAGGTAATAAATAATGAAATACAATTTTTTATTACGTTATGGATCAAATCTAATTAGATTCATTCTTAATAGTTAACATTCTTTGTATATTTACGGCTTCAGCATAAGTTTTGTACTTTTGCATTCAAAATCAATTTTAATTATGAAAAGAGGTTCGATAATAGGAATAATAATTATTGCCATTGCTATTGGTGTAATTATTAGCACTTATGCCGATAGCAGTACCTACGGCTCGTTTGCCGAGGCCAAAGAAGCGCAAAAAGAGCTACACGTGGTGGGCAAGCTAAACAAGGCAAAAGAAATGCTTTACAACCCACAAAAAAATGCTAATTATTTTTCGTTTTACATGGTTGATAATAAAGGTACCGAATGTAAAGTGATATTTAATGGCACAAAACCGCAAGATTTTGAACGGTCGGAGCAAATAGTTTTAACTGGTGAAATGAAAAATAACAGCTTTTATGCCAATAAAATATTGATGAAATGCCCATCAAAATACACTCAAGATAAGGTAGAAGTTACCGAAACCAAGGCACAACCCAACATATAAACCTAATTAATGGATACAGTTTTTGCAGGCGAACACCTGCTACCTGGCAAAATAGGCCAGTTTTTTGTGGTACTTTCTTTTGGCTCGGCATTGCTATCGCTTATAAGTTATTATTTTGCCAGTACCAATAAATTAGATACCGCATGGCGTAATTTAGGTAGGATAGCTTATTCGCTTAATTTAGCCAGCGTGGTGGCAACAGGTTGCTGTCTTTTTTATATTATTTACCATCATTATTTCGAATATCATTACGCTTGGGCACACTCTAGTACCACATTACCAGTATATTATATTATTTCCTGTTTTTGGGAAGGGCAAGAGGGTAGCTTTTGGTTATGGACATTTTGGCAAGGTGTTTTAGGTTTGATTTTGATTTTTACCGCCCGCAGTTGGGAACGCTCGGTGATGATAACCATTTCGCTTTCGCAAGTTTTTTTAGGCTCGATGCTTTTAGGGGTCGAGATTTTGGGCATAAAAATTGGTTCGTCGCCATTTATTTTATTGCGCAATGCCATAGAAGCTCCCATATTTTCGAGGGAAAATTATTTGAGTCTGATACCCGATGGTAACGGCTTAAACCCCTTATTACAAAACTATTGGATGGTAATACACCCTCCTACCCTATTTCTTGGTTTTGCATCAATGATTGTACCGTTTGCTTATGGTATAGCAGGTTTATACACCAAACGCTACGCCGAAATGGTAAAACCAGCCATTGCGTGGAGCTTATTTGCGGTAATGATATTGGGAACGGGTATTATTATGGGCTCGTTTTGGGCTTATGAGGCCTTAAATTTTGGCGGTTTTTGGGCTTGGGACCCAGTCGAAAATGCATCTATTATTCCTTGGATAACCCTAATTGCTGGCGTACACGTATTAATAGCGTATAAAAACAGTGGCCATTCGTACTTTACGGCATTGTTTTTAATTTTAATTAGTTTTATTTTGGTGCTTTACGCATCGTTTTTAACCCGTAGCGGTATATTGGGCGAAACATCGGTACACGCTTTTACCGATTTGGGTATGAGCGGCCAGTTGCTTATTTACATGCTGGCTTTTGTGCTTTTGGCAACCGTTTTAGTTGCAATAAACTGGAAAAATTTACCCATTACCAAAAAAGACGAAGACACGTATAGCCGCGAATTTTGGTTGTTTATAGGTGCTATCACGCTGAGCATATCTTGCATACAAATTATTGCTACTACATCAATACCTGTATTTAACGCTGTTTTTGGTTCCAAATTAGCACCACCTACCAACCCCATTGCACATTATAACAAATGGCAAATTGCCATTGCAGTGGTAATTGCATTTATATCGGCGTTTTCACAATTTTTAAAATACAAAAAAACCGATATGCGCAAATTTTATATTAGCGTAACGGTTTGTATAGTTGTAGCTGCTTTACTAACCAGCGTATCGGTTTATATAACAGGTGTTTACACCAATTTTATGTACATTTTATTAACTTTTGCCGCCTTGTTTTCTATAATTGCCAATGGCAAATTATTGGGCGATGCTGTAAAGGGAAAATGGAAATTGGCAGGTTCGGCAGTGGCACATATTGGCTTTGCGCTGATTTTGGTAGGCGCATTAATTGCCGCAGCAACCAACAAGGTAATATCTATAAACAATACAGGCGTAGGCTTTGGCGATGAGTTTGCAAAATCAAACAATCCGCAAGAAAACATTATTTTATACAAAAACACGCCTGTAAAAATGAACCAGTATATGGTTACCTATAAAGGCGATTCTACCTCGGGTGTAAACACGTATTATAAAGTAAATTACCAAGTTTTAGATGCTAAAGGTGCTTTAAAAGAAGATTTTAACCTGTACCCCAACGCACAACAAAACATAAAAATGAAGCAAATTGTAGCTTCGCCCGATACCAAACATTATTTACTACACGATATTTATACCCACGTAAGCAGCGTACCTTTAAAAGAAGAAGAGCATAACCACGATGGCCACTCGGACGATGAAAACTACGACGAACCCATTGCCCACCAAGTAATTGTAGGCGATACCGTAAGGTACAAACAAGGATTTATAGTGGTAAAAGGCATCAATAAAAATGTTAAAATACAAAACCTGCCACTAACCGCCAACGATGTTGCCATTGGTTTACAGCTAGAAGTAGTTACGCCACAAGGCAAAACCCAAGCCGAACCTATATTTTTAATTAAAGGTAATAACAAATTAGATTTTGGTAAAAAACTAGACGAACAAGGCTTAAAACTACGCTTTACCAATGTGCTACCCAAACAAGGCAAGCTAGAACTTACCGTTTACCAAAAACAAAAAACCGAACGTAAAGATTGGATTGTAATGAAAGCCATTGTTTTCCCTTACATAAACCTACTTTGGGGCGGTACTATCATTATGGTTATTGGGTTTTTGCTATCTATTTTTAGGCGAGCTAGGGAGTTGAAGCAGGGGTGAGGGTTTTGTGATTGTAGGAGGCTTGATTAAGCCACCAATAGCAGAAAATATAACTTGTATCATAACTATAAATTCCATACTTTAGGACAAAAATTGTCCGAATAAAAAAGTAAATAAATATGGAAGTTAC
>JAAFJW010000173.1 GCA_013298995.1 Sphingobacteriales bacterium
TATTGGCAAAATATTGCTCGGTATAAGCAATGGCTTGGGTATAAAAACTATTGGGTTTTACAAAATCAACTTTAGGGGGTGTTTTATCTTTGGGATATTTTAGGCGGTTTTCGTCATCGTAAGTCCATTTACCGCCTATTGGTTTTTGCTGTGCGTCTAATAATATATTTCGGCTTTGCCTTTGATGTTTGTAAAAATCGGTTTGATACATACGTTTTTTATCCCCAAAGTATGCTACAACAGCTTCATAAGTATTTAAAAACAAGGGCGAGTTATTTTTATTTGCTTGTACGCCGCAGGTTTTACAAGCCTTTGCTATCCTTTGTTGTAGCCAATTATCGGTGGTATCGATATACTCGAAAGCGGTAATACCTGATGATTGTAAGTGCGGTATCAGTTTTCGTACATCGGCCAAGGCGTTAAATGAGTCGATATACACCACATTGATATTTTGTGCTTTAAGATGGCTTTCGTAAAATTTCATGCTTGCTCGGTGAAATATAATTTTTTGTTTATGAAAATTATACTGCCTAAAAAAAAGCTGTTCTTCTACCAAGTAAATGGTATTGCAAGTGGCAAGCAGAGGATTTTGCTCGAATAATTGATGGGGAAAGATAATGCCTATATTCATATTTACTTGGGGCTTTCGGGCGGGGTTGTGTTGCTTAATTTTGCTTTCTTTTTGGGTTTGGCTACTCGGGCTGTGTTTACATGTTTTTTTAAAATCTTTTGGGCTTCGGTTTTTACGGCTTCGGTTTTTTTAAAAGCCCAAACGATGTCGCTTGCTGCTTTTCGGCTGGCTTCTATATCTACTATCGGGCTGGGGTAATCTTTGCCAATGCACACATTATAAAGCGTTTGTTCGATGGTAGTCATTTTCCAAGGTTCGTGTATAAATTCTGGCGGAACATTTGCTAGTTCGGGTAGCCAGGTTTTAATAAAAATGCCTTGGTCGTCATGCTCTTGCGAGTTTTTTATAGGATTATAAATGCGTATGGTATTAATGCCTGTAACGCCTGCCTGCATTTGCAGTTGTGGGTAATGGATGCCGGGCTCATAATCTAAAAATTGCCTTGCCAAAAAATGGAGTTCACGCCAATCCTGCCAAAGGTTAAACACAAAAAACGAAACCACCATGGCCCGCATTCTAAAATTAATATAACCCGTAGCCACTAGGCAACGCATACAAGCATCTACAATGGGTACGCCTGTTTTCCCGGTTTGCCATGCTACAATATAGGCTTCGTTTTTAGGTTTTGATACCGCATCGTAAGCCTTATTTACGTTTTCAAATTCCATACTGCATTCGTCTTCAAATTTTTGCATAAAATGGCAATGCCAGTGCAGGCGTGATACAAAATTAGAAAGTGCTCTTTTATTGCTTGCATTGGCATAATGCTGCATGGTATATTGGTAAACCATGCGTATGCTAATGTTACCATAACTAAGGTAAGGCGATATGCGGCTGCAACCTTTGCGGCTTAATAAGGGCTTTGAAATATGTTTCGAATAATTAATGTAGCGTTCTTTTAAAAAACTTTGTAAATATTTCCATGCGGCAGTTTCGCCTCCAGGCTGGAAATCTTTATTATGTTTTGTAATTTCGGAATCAAGGGCTGGCCCTTTTATTTTATCATAAAAAGCATCGTTTAATGTTAAAAAATTCCATGCTTTTTCGTCCACCAGCTTTGGGGGTTCTTGCATTTTTTGTTTCCACAGTTGCTCCCAGTTTTTTCTTGATTTTAGTTTTCGTACCACACCATTGTGCTGGTATTCTTCCCATTCGATATGCTTATCAACACAAAATTGTTTCATGGCAATATCTCGGTTGTAGGTTATTTTATTGCCAATTTCTTGGTGCGAAAAAATACGTTTGATAGTGTATTGCTCCGAAATTTTTTCAAAAACAGCCATAGCCTCGGCATTAAAAACATACAGTTGCGCATCTAAATGTTTAAGTTTTGCTTGCATATCTTGCAACGATTGATGCACAAAACGCCAATGCCTAACATCGCTATCGGTATAGTTCATTACCGTAGGTTCAAAGCAATACATAAGCAGTACCAAAAGGTTTTGTTTTTGCGCAGCGTAAAGTGCCTCATGGTCGGTAAAACGTAAATCTCTTTTAAACCACACAATGGCAATATCTTGTTTGGCTACATTTTTATTGGTCATTTTTGGAATTGCTTAGTAGGGGAGTGCTTATTACTTAAATCCGCCGTGTAGCTTATACATAAAAATATATAAATTGTTTTGGCTGCTCGCAAGTCCTAAATATTAGCCTCCATTGTGCTAATTTTTTTTTATTATTTTGAAAAACCAAGGCTAGCATTTCATCACATCAGCTAGCCCCGCCATCCGCTCACCCGCCTGCTGGCCGGCAGGTACTGCACAAGGCCTTAAGCGCAGGGCAGGCCTGCCTGCTCACCGCAGGTAGGCAGGTATCCGCTACTTGCCTGCGCAGGCAGGCTGTCGGGTTTAGGTATGCGGGGCGGTGCTTTTGAACTCAGGTTTGCATTGCGCCCATAAATTGGGTAAATAAAACGTTTTATCGTTTAACCCTCGTAAAACAAAAATCGCTATCAATCACACATCTTCAAATACAAGGCAACCATCGTTTTTAAAAACAGATAAATCGGGCTTGCTATCAAATATCCCAAATACCGAAGCACCACTACCACTCATCAATGAAAATATTGCCCCTGCCTTTATCAACTCGGCTTTTACGTTTCTTATTTGCGGGTATGCTTTAAAAATATGCGGTTCAAAATCGTTTACAATTTTACCCTGCCAGTTTTGTAAAGGTAGTTTTATCAATGCTTCTAAACCTTGTTGTGGCAATTTGGGCAACACACCACGGTAAGCCTCGGCAGTACTTACATGTACTGGCGGCATTACCAATGCAATATAGTACGGCGAAAAATCTAATGTTATATCTTTAAAAACATCGCCTTTCCCGCAAGCAAATAAAGGTTTATTTTGGATAAAAAAAGCACAATCGGCACCCAATAAACGGCAGTAATCCTCCATTGTGGTAACGGATAAACCCAATCCGAATTTATCGTTCACCAGCTTTATAAAAAACGCAGCATCGGCACTACCGCCACCTAGGCCAGCCCCAATAGGTATATTTTTATGTAAATGTATAGTAATGTTAGGCAAGTCAAAATCTTTCCTTAATAAACTGTAAGCCTTTAAACACAGGTTCTCGTTGGCATGGCCAGGTATTACAATTCCCGATGTTTCGAAACCCATTTCGGGGGCTTCAATAAGCTCTAGCGCATCTTTTATTTGTATGGGATAAAAAATGGTTTCCAAATTGTGGTAACCATCGCTACGGCGAGAGGTAATATTTAAACCTATATTTATTTTGGCATTAGGGAAACAAATCATTTTTTTATTGCAATTGTTTTAATATAATATGGCTTGCAAATATAGATTTTATTACTTTGCAACTTTAAATTTAAAATGATACAATACCACAACTTAATGCGCCACGTTTTACAACATGGTGCACAAAAACACGACCGCACAGGTACGGGTACTATCAGCGTTTTTGGCTATCAAATGCGGTTTAACCTGGCCGAGGGTTTCCCGCTGGTAACTACCAAAAAACTGCATTTAAAATCTATCATCCACGAATTGATATGGTTTTTAAGTGGCGATACCAATATCAAATACCTAAAAGATAATGGCGTAAAAATATGGGACGAATGGGCCGACGAAAACGGTAACCTAGGCCCAGTATATGGTTCGCAATGGCGTAGCTGGCCTACGCCCGATGGTAAGCATATCGACCAAATAGCACAAATAATTAACCAAATAAAAAACAATCCCGATTCGAGGCGTATCATTGTATCGGCCTGGAATGTGGCCGAAATAGAAAACATGGCTTTGCCACCTTGCCACAGTTTTTTTCAGTTTTATGTGGCTCCAGCCGATGCTACAAAAGGCGAAACACAAGGCAAATTAAGCTGCCAATTGTACCAGCGCAGTGCCGATATTTTTTTAGGTGTACCTTTTAATATTGCATCGTACGCCTTATTAACCATGATGGTGGCACAGGTTTGCGATTTAGCCTTTGGCGATTTTGTACACACCCTTGGCGATGCACACCTATACAATAACCACTTAGAACAAGCTAATTTACAACTAAGCCGAGCAATACATCCTTTACCCACCATGAAAATTAACCCATCGGTAAAAGATATTTTT
>JAAFJW010000174.1 GCA_013298995.1 Sphingobacteriales bacterium
TTACCCATACTCTTCCAATTATCGTAACGGTTAATTGCCCTACCCATACTTTGCCAACTATCAACAGTAGGCTGTGTGGTAGTGCCACCACCCAAATACATTCTATCTAACTTTACATCGTAGTAAACTCTTTTAACGTTAGTAAAAGGTGCAGGTGCGGGTATTAGGGTATAACTACCATTGTAAAGCAGTATATTATTGGCATCTAAACCTAAGCATTTGGTGTGTAAAATATTACCCGCACCAGCTTGCCAAATATCACCATTATCATCAAAAGTTGCGCCATAGCCACCATCAATAAAATACTGAATTTGTTTGGTGTATTCGCCGGCATCCATTTGGCCATTTCCATTCAAATCTCGCCACATCCAAGAGCCATTAATGGAGTGTGGGTACCGTGGGTTAATATTCTGACCAAAAAGAATACAAGGTATAGCAATATCGCCATCAGTATCAGGTTTAAATCTAAAAATTGCACTCAAACCACCATTCATGCTCGACATTGCTAAAAATTTTTGTCCTTTTATGGTTTTTACTTGTACGCTGGCAAATTGCTCCCACAAACGAGGGTCGGCGGGGTATTTGTAACGGTCTATGGTATAAGATGCGTAAACATTGTCTTGGCCTGGGGGCAAGCTATGGTCAACGGTAAAATGTTCTACTTTACCATACACATCTTTACCATCGCTTTCATTGTCAATACCCATTGCATCTACAAACATGGTGCAATGTCTTTTCCATTCCATAACGCCCGTGGCTAAGTTGTATTTTTCTATCATTGTACCTTGACCACCCGTATGCCACTGGGTATTTCCAATAAAAATATTGCCCAAAGTATCGACGCCTATGCCACGTATTTGTTGGAATTTTAAAGGTGCATTACGCCCCGAAATGCCCGAGTGTATGCCGTATAAAGCACCAAAGGTTGAGGTAAAGGTGGGGCTTGATAAAATATTGGTATAAATAAGTACTTGTTCTCTCTGGCCAACATCGCCAATTAAAATTCTATCGTTTTTATCAATACAAAAATCGCCCACAAAACTACCCGCAGGTAAAGTTATAGATTGTGGCAATAAAGTACCCGTTGGCGTGTAGCGTTTAATTTTTGTAGCGTCCATGCCTTGCGCAATCCAAATATTACCTTGGCTATCCATGCCTATTTGGCGTGGGTTTGCCACATAAAATTCTCTTTTAAATGCCATTGTTTCGGCATTGTAAACTTTTACAATATTTCGGCTATCAATACCTACAAATAATTCGGTTTCATTAGCATACATCCCTTGTATCCAAGGTTGCTCAACAGTACTATTATATTCTAAGGCAACCAATGTGGTGCCAACTGGCCAACTTGCGCCACCTACAAAAGGTGCCCCTTGTTTTACATCAGATTTTAAACGCCTTGACACACCCAGCCATTTAGTTGTTGCGCCAACAGGCCAACGTACATATCCTGGTGAATTTGTTAACCCGCCACCTTCATTATCTACAGCTACGCAATAGTAAACATAAGTTGAATTAGAAGCTGCATCGGAACCACCGCCTAAACCCCAGCCAAACGATGCTTCGCCGTGGTTAACATCTCCGTTGGGTTTAAATTCACCAAAGTTGCCACCGCCTTCTTCCCAAGGTACGTTGGTATAAACGGTACCGTCTTTACTTACGCACATACCTTCTATGCCTTGCGGCACAAAGTTGGTAGGGAAAGGGTTACTATTGCCCAACCACGAGTTTTTTACGTTGGGTACTTGCTGGGCGTAACTGCCAATAACAATAAAAAATGTAAATAAAATTAAATTTAGTTTTTTCATAATAGCGTTTTGTTTACAGTTGGATGCAATTTAGCGTTTTTATTCGGATTAACTAATTGGGTGGGGTATTTTTGGGAGGAAAAAACTTGGCGGATATTTGTTTTACGACAACCCAAAACCACAAAAACGGCACAAGTTGTTTGTAAAAATAATTTTCATTTTGGCTGCTCACGATGATTTTTTTGCAACAATATGAAACCATAAAATGATAGATTGGTGAAAATTTTTGGCAAGAAAAGTCGCCAATAAATGAGGTATTTGTTAGCTTTCTCCCAGAAGATACCTAACCTCATTTTTTAGCACATCAAATTTCTGTTTCGGGTAACTATTCCCTTATTTTTGTTTTTGGCTGTGCTACTGTTTGTGGGGTAATGTTCTCAAATACAACGAGTTGAGTCGCTTAATTGGTGGGCTGGCTTCAAAAAGCCCAATGATTTTGAATCTAACCTACTTTTGAGGCTGATTATAATTTGTAGCTTTGTGGCTGTTAAGTCAATGGTTTGGAATGTGTAATTGAAGATTTTCGGGGAAAATATGGGTTATTCTCAAAAATTCTCAGAGAACTAAAACATCAAATCGCGCGGGGAACCGTTACAAACCTTAAATCCTAAATCTCAGTATAAATGTACACCTTCTCGAAAAATAAATTTCACGGCGTAGGCGTAGCCCTCGTTACGCCTTTTGATTCACGACACAACATTGACTTTGAAGGCTTGCGCAGTCTTATAATGTTTGTGAGCAACAACGGGGCCGACTATTTGGTGGTACAAGGCACCACTGGTGAAACCTCAACTACTACCTCCGAAGAAAAAACGGCGTTGTTGCAATTTGTACAACAAAACAATACTAAAAAATTGCCGATTGTCTATGGACTTGGCGGCAACAACACCCAAGTAGTGCTTGATACGCTCAAAAATACCGATTTGACGGGCGTAGATGCCATTTTGTCGGTCTGCCCATACTATAACAAACCTGCGCAGCGGGGGTTGGTGGCGCATTTTACGGCCATTGCCGATGCCTCGCCCGTACCCGTGTTGCTTTACAACGTGCCTGGTCGCACCGTAACCAACATGAGCGTGGAAACCATTGTGGCGTTGGCGCAGCATCCCAATATCATTGGCCTAAAAGACGCTTGCGGCAGTTTTGACCAGTACTTAGAACTGAGTAAGCGTTGCCCCGCAGATTTTTTGCTTATTTCGGGCGACGACAACCACGTAACGCCCATGATTAGCGTGGGGTGGCACGGCGTTATTTCGGTTATTGCCAACGCTTTTCCCAAAGAAATGAGCGACATGACCTGGCACGCCTTGCACGGCAGGTTTAGAGAAGCCACCAAAATGCAGCACCAGTTTTTTGATTTTGATGGCCCACTTTATGCCGAGTCAAATCCTGTTGGTATCAAACAATGCCTGGCTATCAAGCAGATATGCGGCAATGAGGTGCGCTTGCCGTTGGTCAAAGCCTCGGACGAACTGGCCCAAAAACTACAAACGCTCATGGCTAAAGAGGGCTTCAATAATTGATAAATACCATTCAATAATGTTTGACAAATTAGACAACAGTAACCTCAAAAACTGGTTCAACGTGGCGTTGTTGGCGTTGGCGTTGGTGCCGTTGTTGGCGTTGGCTTTTTACAACCACCCCTCCATTGTGGACGACTATTGCTACATTGATACGGTGTTTAAATATGGCTATTTTGAAGCCATGCACCACTATTATACGGGCTGGACAGGTCGGTATTTTGGTATTTTGCTCAATCATTCCAGTCCACTTATTGTGCACTGGTACGCGGGTTTTAAGGTGCTTTCGGTGTTACTCTTGGTTGGGCTGTGCGGGAGTATCTATTGGCTCATCAAAACGCTTTGGCCACAGGGGCGAATGTTGCAAATAGGCGGCATGCTGGGCGTTGTTTTTTTCTTGTTTGTGCTAAAAATAGCCAGTATTGTGGAGGCATTTTATTGGATGGCCGCTTTTGTAACCTACACCATTCCCAATATCTTGACGCTGTGTTTGATAGTAGTCATGGTGAAATATTACGAAGCGCGGGCGTTGCGGCAAAAACTAACCGCTATACTGGCCGCCTTTTTGGTGTTTGCTACCATTGGTAGTTCCGAAACCAATCTTCTCATTACGGTAATTTTGGTGGTAGGCTGGTTTGGTTATCGGTTGGTTATCAAACAAAACTTCGATCGATTTGCGCTGTTTTTGATACTAATAGCAGGTTTTTCGTGCTACCTATCCTTTGCTTCCGAAGGCAACGCCATGCGCCTTGCGGGCAATCCCGTCAGTGGCAACTTACCGCTTGCGCTGCGGCAGTCGTTGGGGCATTTGGGGCAACTAAGC
>JAAFJW010000175.1 GCA_013298995.1 Sphingobacteriales bacterium
TCTTGGCCTGTAATACCTGTAATTAATGCAATTTTGCTCATTTGATTTTGTAATGTTTTTTATAAAAAATATATGTGGCTGTAAATGTAAAAAAAATTATGCTTTGGGCTGTGTTTCTATCTTATTTTCTAATTCTTTAAACCAGCTTTCGCCGTATTTTCGTATCAAGGGTTGCTTTAAAAATTTATACACAGGTACCTTTAATGTATCGCCGTAATTGCAGGCGCTAGCGCATATACTCCACCTATCATAATGCAGGATATCAAACTCGGGGTAGGCGGTTATGCGTATGGGGTACAAATGGCATGAAATGGGTTTTTGCCAATCTATATCTCCTGCTTCATAGGCTTTTTCGATGGCGCATTTGGTAATCCCGTTTTCCCAAATTACATACGCACATTCTTTATTTGTATCTACACAGGGGGTGGTATAATCGCCCTCAAAATCTTTAACATAAGTACCCTCACTTTCTACCGTGGCAATGCCTTTGGCGTTCATATAGGGTTTTACTTTCGGATATATTTTATCTAAAATAGCCAATTCACCAGCCTCTAATGGTGCGCCAGCATCGCCTTCGATACAGCAAGCACCTTTACATTTATCCAAGTTGCATACAAAATTATGCGTAACAATATCTTGGTGTACAAGGGTGTTTTCAACTTCAATCATGCTCTTCAACATTGCCTTCGGGGTTTAAAGTATAGGTGTAATTTTGCACATGTATGGTTTTTATATTGGGCGTAAAATTTAATTTATTGCCAAACCTGTCTATCCAGCCATGTTTTTGGGCGGGGTTGCCATAGCATAGTTCAAAATCGTTTACCGTTTTGGTAATTACGCTACCAGCTCCAATAAGGGCGTATTTACCAATATTGCTGCCGCATATTAAGGTGCTATTTGCGCCAATGCTTGCCCCTTTTTTGATTATTGTTTTCACAAACTCGGTTTTTCGTTCGATAAAGGCTCTGGGGTTTATAACATTGGTAAACACTACTGATGGGCCTACAAATACATCATCATCGATACTTACCCCAGCATATACCGAAACATTGTTTTGTATTTTAACACCATTACCAATGTGTACCCCTTGACCTATAAATACATTTTGCCCAATGATACAGTTTTTACCTATGTTGGCTTGCGCCGATATATGCGAAAAATGCCAAATTTTGGTACCCTCGCCAATGCTTACACCTTCATCAATTAGGCTGCTGGAATGAATAAAAATATCGGGCTTAACCATGATAAAATTCTTTTATACCATCAATAATAGCATCCATTTGTGGCTTGCTTAAAGTAGGGTGCATGGGCAAAGATAACACACTTGCTGCACATTGCTGGGCAATAGGGAAATTTCCAGCTTTATACGCCGCTGTTTTATACGCCGCTTGTGCAGGCAAAGGGATGTGGTAATACACCATTGATGGTATTTGTTTTTTTGATAAAAAACTTTTTAACGCATCTCTTTTTCCGTTTTTTACTTGCAAGGTAAATTGGTGCCAAGCTGGCTGGCCATTAGGGTTGGTTTTGGGTAAGATGATTTCCTCAACGCAGGCCAATTGGCTGATGTAGTATTTATAAACGTTGGCTTTGTGCTTTTGCTGCTGACCGAGGTATTTTAAGCGCACATTTAATATGGCGGCTTGCAGGGTATCTAACCTCGAGTTTATGCCTACCAAATCGTGTTGGTATTTTACCAATTGCCCGTGTGAGGCTATCATGCGTATTTTGTATTCAAAATCTGCTAAATCAGTAAATACAGCACCGCCATCGCCAAAGCAGCCTAAATTTTTTGTAGGGAAAAACGATGTGCAACCTATGTGCCCCCAGTTGCCTAAAAAATTTGTTTGGTTATCAATAGTATAGCTTGCGCCCAAAGCCTGTGCATTATCTTCGATTAAAAATAAGTTGTATTCAACCGCAATATCAATTAAGCCAGCTAGGTTACCTGTTTGCCCAAAAAGGTGTACTGCTATAATTGCTTTGGTTTTGGCGGTAATGGCCTTTTTTATTTTTGTAACATCAATAAAAAAATACTCGTTTTCTATATCTACAAATACAGGTGTAGCACCTAGCAACAGCACCACCTCTGCTACCGAAGCATAAGCAAAAGCGGGTATAATTACTTCATCGCCAAGGCCTATACCTAAAGTCATTAAGGCCAATTGCAGGGCATCGGTACCATTGGCGCAAGCGATAACATTATTGGCTTGGGTGTATTTCGCCAATTGGGTTTCAAAAACTTTAACCTCAAGCCCATTTATAAAATCACCACGATGCAGTACTTGGGCTATGGCTTGGTCTATTTCTATTTGCTGCTGTGCATATTGTTGCTGCAGGTTTATCATCGAAATAGTGCTTTCGGTATTATTATTTGTCATTAATTGGGTTTACATATTTTTGGGAGCGTGTGAAAGTAGGTAAAATGTTTAACAGGCAAAATTTTTTTTGTAAACAGGTTGGATTTTTGATTTATGTCGTGGTTGTGTAATGGGATTTCTGATTGCGGATGTGGGATTTCTGATTTGCCTTTGCCCCCTAATCTGAACGCAAAATTCACTCTCTGGCATCTTCCCTTCGGGGAGACCGAGAGGGGAAGAAGGTAATTGCCTTGGTTCGTATCCACGCACCACGGCGGTTGCAAAAAAGATTGGAACAACTTTACAATGTAATTTTTTATATTTGTGTTTATAGTGTTAAAATAAGTTTGAAAATATAAAACGTATTTTTAAAATGAAATCGGGGGTGTGAAAAATCTTTGTAAAAACAGGCTCAAATTGCTAAATAAAAAAACGATGAAACTTCAAGTATTACAAGATAATTTTGGTAACCAAACGGGTGTTTATGTACCTATAGAAGATTGGACTTTAATAAAAAATAACTACCCAGATATTGAAACTTTAGAGCAAGAACTCCCACAATGGGAAAAAGATTTAATAGATAGCCGATTAAACGCCATTACTAAAAATCCTGAAAGTTTAAAACCAATAGAAACTCTTTTTGAAGAGCTTAAACGCAAGATTTAATGTATAATTCTACATATTTAGATCGGGTTTTTATAGATATTCTCAAGATGCAAAAACTTGGTACAAAGCACAAAAAGAAGGGTTGGAGGTTGAATTTGCGCTAGCTATTGAACAAGCTATTGAGAAAGTTTTAAAAATGCCTACTTCTTATACGCCACGCTATAAAAAGGTACCTATTGCCCAGCCAAAAACATTTCCTTATAACATTCATTTTTACATTAACGAAGCTAATAACACAATAGTTTTTACTGCAATTGTGCATAATAAAAGACATCCTAAATTTGCTTTAAACAGATTTTAATTTAGGCAGGTCGCTACAATCCTTAACGCACAAGGTAAGCTGTTTAAAACCTTTGGTGCCATGTGTATTTTGTAGTTTAAAGGTATTGTTTTGTTGGCTAAAAATAATTAACAACATGCATATTTAGGGCATTAAAGCGGGAAGAAGACCGAGAGGGGAAGAAGACACCGAAAGGGGAACAAAAAAAAGGTAGCGAAACACTGTCCCGCTACCTTAAACAACGATGAAAAAAAATTTATTTATTTACCGAAACTTTTAGAGTGCTTGTGCTACCATCACTAGCTTTTACGCTCATCAAGTACATACCACTTTTTACCGAAGCGGGTATTTGTAGCGTATTATTACTAATGCTTTGCGATAAAACCGTTTTACCCTCTAAGTTAAATAAACTTACCGTTGCGCCAGTTTTTAACCCTGTAAAATGCACCTCGTTTACGGCTGGGTTAGGGTAAATAGCTATTTTAGTATCGGCACCTAAATCAAAATTGATGGAAATGGGTTTGCTTAAAACGGCTGCTCCGTCAATATCCACTTGGTTTAGGCGATAGTAATTAATGCCCTTGGCGGGGATAAAATCGGTTAAGCTATAATATTTATTTTCGGACGAATTACCAGCCGCATCTACTTTTCCAATCGTGGTAAAAGTAACACCATCGCTACTTTTTTGTACTTCAAAATAGGCACTGTTTTTTTCTGTGGCGGTTTGCCAAGTTAGTTTTACGCCTGAATTAGCTTTTTTGGCGTTAAAACTAGCCAAAGTAATGGGTAAAGTTGTACCATTATCAGCCACAGCTATAAACATATCGGCTTTGGTACTTGCAAA
>JAAFJW010000176.1 GCA_013298995.1 Sphingobacteriales bacterium
GGTCTAATATCCATTGCAACATTTCGGTAAATCGTACACGGTAAATTTTAGATTCGGTATATTCATCGCCAAATTTCTCGTACAATCCCATGGCAATATCTTCGTGGTCGGCCCAGTGTATGGGTAATTCAAATTTAGTATTCATTTTTATTTTTTAATGGCCTAAAAACTGCGATTGGTCGGGTATGGTAACTTCAATATCGCCATCAATCATTATACATTGGCAGGCTAACCGCGAATTTATGCGTGGGCTTATGGCTCTATCAATAAAATCTTCTTCTTTGTCGGATATTTCTTGAATATGATTTTCGCCTTTATTAATGTAAACATGGCAGGTACTGCAACCGCATACGCCACCGCAATTGTGCTGTAAATCAATACCATTATCGAGGCAAACGTCTAACACGTTTTCGCCCATGGCAATATCAAATTGTGCCTGAGGCTTTCCTTTCTCCTCAAAGTTAATTGTAATTTTATGTAAACTCATTATAGTGCAAATAAACGGTTTTTATTGCGCTATGGCAAAAAGGATATTTTTTTTATGCTTGCGGCACATAAAGTAGTTTTTATACTGTAAATAGCCTTAAAAAACATAAATATTTATATTAAAAGTTAAACGGGTATTTAGTTAACAATCAGTTTATTTTTTATGTTTAGCCACAATACCTTCGCTAATTAATTTATACAATAATTGATAATTGGGTTGTTGGCTTAAAGTCGATAAATGCGCTTCCATTATTTTTTTATCGTTTCGTTGGGCGGGGCCAGTTTGTACATTTTCGGGTGCGTGTGTTTGTATTTTATTGGCAGTTTCTTTTATCAATGGCTTTAGCATCTCAAAGCTAAGCTGGTTTTGCTGCAGTAAATCATCCGCAATAGCGTAAAAATAATTGGTAAAATTACAGGCAAATACGGCGGCAATATGTAAGGTTTTACGTTGGTGGGAGTTTATGGTATACACCATATTACTTATACTATTGGCTATTTGTAAAAGTGTTTGCTGGGTTTCGGGGTTATTGGCTTCTACTACAATGGGTACGTTTAAAAAATTTATTTCTACGTTTTTTGATAAGGTTTGTAGCGGGTATAATACGCCGTAATTGCTGGCTGTGGCCGATAAAACCGTAATAGGCAATGTGCCAGAGGTGTGTATGATGATGGGATTGTGCGAGTGTATAAAACTTAATTCTTTTAAAACCACCGAAACTGCATCATCGCTTACTGCCAAAATTATAGCTTCTACATTTTGGTGAATTTGGGATAAACTGCTAATTGCCTTTGCATTAATTTTTGAAGCTAGTGTTTGGGCATTATTAAAATTACGGCTATACACTTGCAAAATTTGGTGCTTATTTTGCGTTAAAGCCATTGCTACATGTGTGGCAACATTTCCCGAGCCTATAATGGTGAATAGCATAGAGTTATGTTAAATCTGAGATGTCGTCTTGAAACACATATTGCCTGTGATATTCTAAATACTCTTCCCTATCTTCGGGGTAAATTCTCATTTTATTTATAGCATTTGGATTGATATTTAATCGCTCCCAAGTGTATGATGATAACAAAGTACCACAAATTAATTCTCCATTGTTTTTAAATGTGATATAACCTTGGTCAAACAGTTTGTCGTAAGTTGGTGTAAATGCGAGTCCATTTAGATAATCCAACGCTTGATCTTCTCTTCCTTCTTTTATACAAATACTATACGGTTTTATATGGCTTGCTATAAGTAATTCTACTTCTGTAATTTTTGTAAAAGGGCATTGAGGCATATGCTCTAATACCTTTTTTCTATATTCGTACGCACCTTTTCGGCTAATTGCTTTTGTAGTTTCTCTAATTACTTTTGCTTCAATTTCAATTTCTGCAGTTGTAGCAATTAGTTTAGGGTGTACTATAGACCTAAATTGATAATCTAATAAAATTCTGAAATAAAAAAGTGGTTTTTGGTTCTCTTTGTTACCGACGATTGGAATAAGTTTTAAAATAGATAAATAGCTAATCTTGGGTAAAACTAGCTTTCGCCACAAGTCCCAAATGGCATCGTCCGACCTTATGTAACCTCTGCTTAATTGATTGTCTGTAAAATCTGAAACATCGTAAATTGAGAAAAAAATTTTATCTTTTTCAATAGCATTAATACTTTCTAAATTGCTGTTATAGAAATCTGAAATGTCTAAATTGTAAATTTGTTCTTGTTTTTGGTATTCAATTCTTGAATCATACAAATATTTTAACAAGTTTGATTTACTAAAAAAGCAGTTTTGTTGTATAGTAGGATAAATTCTTTTACCATCTTCTTGCGCTTTCCCCCAATTTGAATATTCAAAAAAATCACTCAACCGCTCTCCACTTGCCCCTAAATAACTACCTACATATTTACGAGATTCACCATTACCTTTAAACATTTTTAACTTGTTTTTTCGGTAAATAAAACTGTCTTCGGCTCTCAAATTTTGGATAGAATCAATGATAAAATACTCTTTATCTTCAATATTTATTTTTTGAAAATTTTGCATAAGACAATTTAAAGGCTTACAAATTTAGTAATATCCATCTTTTTAAGTAATGCAATTAAAACATCAACAACAATACTATTACCCGCTTGCCTATACATCTGAGTATCACTCACAACTTGCTTAAAATCATCACGAAATCCCATTAAACGTAAACATTCTTTTGGTGTTAGTTTTCTGATACGGCCAGAATGCGTTACATAATTATCCACTCCTGATCGGTGCATTTTGTGCATTGATTGTAGAAGAGGTCTTGCTACTTCTAGGTCTGTTTTTACAGTGGTTTTAAAGGTTTTGGTGCCTGTGCTTAAAACATAATTTTTTACTTTATCGGATAAATAATATTTTTCTTCAACTTCGTTTACATCAAAAATAAATTCATTAAAGTTACTCTCATTTTGTTCTTCAAAAACAAAATCTCCATGCCAATTAAATTGCTGATTAGCTTTTTGACAAAGGGCAATTTCTCCATTTATTTGGGTATAACGCTTGTTTCTGTTTTTTGAGCTAGTTACAAACTTTACGCCTTTTTCTTTTAGGTAATATTTACTTTCGGTATAGTCTTCTAAAAAATCTTGCATTTTATGTTCTAAAGTAATTGCCTCGGGGAATTCAAAATTTACCGAATTATCTTTAAATCCTACAACAAAAATTCTTTCCCTATGCTGTGGCATTCCATAATTCTTTGCATTTAAAACCTGATTAAAACATTTATACCCAAGTTCGCTAAAAGTTGCTTTGATAGTTTCAAAAGTATTTCCGTTGTCATGATTAATTAATCCTTTTACGTTTTCAAATATGAAAACATTTGGCTGGCTTTCTTTTATAACTCTAGCAAATTCATAAAAAAGCGTTCCTCTAGTGTCGTCAAAGCCTTTGCGTTTACCAACCATAGAAAATGATTGACAGGGGCTACCTCCAACCAAAATATCTAATTTTCCTTTGTATTTTTTACCATCAATTTCGTGTACATCATTATACCAACTTTTTGCGCCAATTTCATAATTTGCAAAATAACTTTGTTTAACAAAATCATCAATATCACTTGCAAATTGGATTTCAGACTTTAATTTAAGACGTTTTAAAGCGTATTCAATTGCACCGATACCAGAAAACATCGTTCCAATTTTGATGGTGGCATTGGGGTTTTCGAATTCGTTTTCTCTCCAGTCTTTTTGAAATTTTAAAACTTGTTGAGTGGTTGTATATAAGCCTAATTGTTCGTTTACAATATTTAAAACTTCTGCGTAATCAGGATATGCTTTAAGTTCTTGAATAATTTTTGTAGAATAATGGTAATTGTAGAGCGTTTTTTTATCTGTTTCTAGTATTTTACAGAGGTTTTCTAATTGGCAAATATTTAACTGTCTCTCGTCTTTTTCAATTTTACCAAGTGTAGATGGATCTATATCAATATGTGAAGCGACTTTATGAATTGGAAAACCTAATTCGTTTCTTTTTTGTTTGATATATTTACCAAATGTAACTTCCATATTTATTTACTTTTTTATTCGGACAATTTTTGTCCTAAAGTATGGAATTTATAGTTATGATACAAGTTATATTTTCTGCTATTGGTGGCTTAATCAAGCCTCCTACAATCACAAAA
>JAAFJW010000177.1 GCA_013298995.1 Sphingobacteriales bacterium
CTCACCCCCTTAGCCGATGGTTTGCTGCTTCCCTCATTGGTTTCAGGGCGCAATCCCGATTACCTTATCGGCAAACATGTGTTAATGGCACCTTTAATTAAAAAAATGAAACTACCCACAGCTTCTATGGCCTACCTGCTGCTAAATGGGGAGCACGAGTCGAGCACACAAAAGGTTACCAATACCACTCCCATTTCCATGAGGCAACTAACGCAGATACAACACACTGTAATGGCCGCTCAATACATGGGGCAGCAGCTTATATACTTGGAAGCGGGTAGTGGAGCCAAAAACAGCGTACCTCCACAAGTCATTAAAGCAGTAAAAAAAGTAAGTCTTGTACCTTTAATAGTTGGCGGAGGAATAGATTCGGCGCAAAAAGCTAAAGCAGCTATGAAAGCGGGAGCAAATATGATAGTAGTTGGCAATGCCATTGAAAAAAATGTATATTTATTGGCAGAGATTGTATCAACTACCAAAGATGAATAGTACAAAAAAGCGATTTGCAATTGACTCATTTTATTTTTTTATTGGTATAAGTTCTTGTTTTTAGTTCTTTCAATAACACACATAAACGGAATATATGAGATTGCTTGTAATTACGCCTACCAAAGATGTTGAAGATGAACCGGCACTGGTAACTAGTATGTTTGAAAGCGGCCTAACCACTTTGCATTTGCGAAAGCCCAAACACTCTACTAATGAAATGCGCGATTACATTAAGGCTATTCCTGAACACTTTCATAACCGTATAGTCATTCACTCGCATCATCATCTTGCTTTAAAATTTAAACTCAAAGGAATCCATTTGGGGCGCATCCACCTTTCCAGAAAATGGAAATATTTATTTGTGAGATTAAGACTTAAAATGCAATTTGGTAAAACCTCTAAAAGCCGCTCTTACTCTAAGTTGCAGCAAGTGTATCAAAAAGAAGAGCAATCGTTTAATTATTTTTTGTTGGGCACTTTATTTAATAATATGACAGGCGCTTTGTACAGCGGATTTTACGAAGACGGGGTAATTGCCGCTAATAAAAACAGTGGAAAGGATTTAATAGCACGCGGCGGCACGACCATTAAAAGTATTGCAAAAGCAAGGCAGTTTGGCTTTAAAGGCATTGCGTTTAACTCTTACATATGGAATTCAGGTGCTCCAACCCAAGCCTTTTTAAAAGTGTTGGAAGAGTTTAAACGCTTGGAAATAGAAGTAGAATAACACATAACTTTAAAGGCTTATATGCCAACACGTTTTATTGAATTTTTTTTGGTTAACTGGCCCGATATGCTTGCTTTTTTTTCAGGTGTTTTGGGTGTGTGGTTAACTATTAAAGAAAATATATGGTGCTGGCCTTTGGCTTTGCTATCGGTGGTAATTTCATTTATTATTTTCTTTAACCAACGTCTTTATGGCGACATGGGTTTGCAGTTGGTGTATTTTTTTGCGGGTGTTTATGGTTGGGTGTTTTGGAATCAAAACCGAAACAAAGAATTTAGTGTAAAAAAAACCAATCGTGCACAAATTCCTTTTTTAATCATTGTTACAGCAGCTCAATTTGTCCTGTACTATTATTTGTTGCAATATTTCAGAGGCGACAAGCCTTTTTTAGATGCCTTGCTAACGGCCGGGAGTTTAACCGCAACGTACATGATGACAAAAAAGTGGGTGGAAAATTGGTTTGTGTGGGTGCTGATTGATGGCACTTATATTTTGCTTTATGGGCTAAAAGAAATGTGGTGGTTTTGTTTATTGTTTTTGTTGTTTACCGTAATGGCCTTTTATGGCTGGCTTAAATGGCGCAAACAGGCATCATAAAAATAGCAGTGTTGGGTGCCGAAAGCACCGGTAAATCAGTTTTGTGCGAAGCTTTGGCGGCACATTACCAAACCGTGTGGGTGCCTGAATATGCGCGCGAATATTTTAATGATTCTGATATTTATAATTATACACTTGGCGACTTAGAAAAAATAGCTGTTAAGCAGTTGCAACTTGAAAAAGCAGCAGCAAAAAAAGCCAAGCGTTTTTTGTTTTGCGACACCACATTAATTACACTCAAAATTTGGGCGCAGTTAGAGTTTAACATTGTACCCAAAATCATTGAAGAGGGGTTAAAAAAAGCCGACTACGATTTTTATCTTTTAACCAACAACGATGTAAACTGGCAACCTGACGGACAAAGACAAAATAAATTTAGTCGCGAGATGATTTTTGAAATGAATTTGAAAGAAATAAAAAACACGCCAACGCCATACGCTATTGTTTCCGGAATAGATAATCAAAGGCTTAAAGACGTCATTACCATTATTGATTTAAAACTAACTCACAGATAATGAGATTGCTTTAGAAATTTTTTGTGTTTTAGAGCTTCACCCCACCCATCTCACAAATTTTAAAAAACTCGGTTTCGGTTACTTTGCCCACACTCCCGTTTTGTGCGATGAGGTTACCCAAATTGAGTTATAAGGTAAATAAGGTCAAAATTTGTTTTTGTTCAGGTGTTTGTTGTAGTAATGTTCGATGTATTTTTTTAGAAAACGGAGTTGTAAATTCTATTTCATAAATTGTTTTTGTTATGTCGATAACCTTTTCAGCGCTTTTATCTATGCCTTTGATTTTTAATAGCCTTTCTAGCTCCTTATATACCATACAAGCGCAAAAAGCGATACAAATATGAGCTTCTATTCTGCGTTTTAGTTGATGGTATATTGGCCTTATCTGCAAATCATGCTTGGATATTCTAAATGTTTTTTCAACGTTCCATAATTGGCTGTATTGATGAATAACGGCGTCCTTAGTTAAAGTAGTATTTGTTTTATATCCTTTTAAACCGTCCCATGCAGCATCTGCTTTAAATAATTCTTTATCTATGCTGATGGTAGCTTTGCCATTAATTTTTAGGTATTTGTTATACCCTTTATTATTGAGGCTGCTTTTGGTTATTTTACCTGACTTTATTCGCTTCTGTAGTTTTTCTAATCCTCGTTCTCTGTTCTTTTTATCATTTATTGCCCTTGATTTTTTATAGCCTATTATCAGCCTTGTTAATGAGTTAAGGTCGATTTCGGCAGACTGATTATCTTTTAACTGTAAGGATAGAATTTTTTGCTTTATTTCCTCTGACTCGTTTTTAATTCTTGCGCCTAAAATATAGTGATAGCTTAGTTCTTGCAAAGCTATTATGTTTTTTGTAGATAATAGGCCGGCATCGGCAACTACGGTTAACTGAGCACTTTTATATTTGTTTATAAAGTGATTCAATATGGGCAGTAATGTATCACCTTCATATTTACTGCCTTCAAAGACATCGTAATCTAAAGGGTAACCATCGGCGTTTACTAATAATCCCAAAACTATTTGAGGTTGTTGGTGTTTGCCGTCTTTACTAAATCCTGTTTGCTTAAATTCATCTTCATTTTTTGTTTCAAAATAAAGCGTTGTAACATCATAAAACACTACGCCTATGTTATTATTGCTGATTTTTAGAACATGTTGCAAGGCGATTTGTTTTACCTGTTCTGATTGCTCGCCATAAAGTTTATCAAGGTATCTATAAATACTATAAACGCTTTTTTGGATGCCTTTGTATTTAAATAAATAGTCGGTTGTTTTTAATTTACTTACAGGATAGATTAAGCGAGTTATTACTAAGTGTCTGAATAAGTCTTCTGTAATAGCATTAAATCCTATCTTATCAAATACTTTACCTAAGATTAATTCTGGACCGACTAGAGATAATTTTTTGATGCTGTTTCTAAAATAGGTAACATAACCCTCCTCTTCTAATTCATGAAAAGGTAATTCGCTTGATTGCTTTAAAAGAAGCAGCTCATCTTCTGCTTTTTGTAATAGAAAAATTAATTCAGTCTCTGTTTTAGCACTACCTATACTTTTTAAAATAATAACCTTGCCAGATTGTTTTGCTACAATTTGAACGCTAATTGAACCTGATTGGTTCTTCTTACGTCTAATAAACATAAAACAAACATAAGATTTTAAGCCTAAAAAGTACCCCGAGGTTACCCAAACTTAAAACTAAAACACAGTAAAATCAAGCTTTTCAGAGGCAAAATCCCAAAATCTTAAAAAACCGCACAAAACAGG
>JAAFJW010000178.1 GCA_013298995.1 Sphingobacteriales bacterium
CAAACGAACAAATAAAAATTGTTGAAGATAAATTGAACAACAGACCAAGAAAAAGATTTGGTTTCTTAAGCCCAAATCAAGTATATTCACATGCATTAACTAATAACGGAAAAGTTGCATTTATTACTTGAATCCGCCAAAAAAAAATCTATTAAAGCAAAAATTTGCGGCTACAAAATCTTTTACAGGATGTTTACCTCTTACACTCGTGTATTCGTGTTAATAATATACAAAATCCTAGCCTATTGTAACTTACTCAATAAAAAAAGATATTTATAACCACGAATACACGAATACGTACCCATAATTTTAACTAAAAAGCACTATAAATTAATCCTTTTAAAGCGATAACGCAAGCGTTTAAAATTTTAAAAACAGGAGGCATTACTTCGCCAAAACTGTAGGAAGTTTTTAATACCCCAAAAAATCATCAAACCTAAAAAAAATCATTTTCTTATTGTTATTTAGATTTAATCTAATTAAGTTTGCGGCGCACAAATTTAATAATGATGAAAAAATTAATTCTATTAGCCTGTTTAACCTCAACTGTTTTTTTTGCTTGTAAAAAAAACAAAGTAGATGATACCCTTGTTACTGACGCCGATAAAAAGGCGGTAATACTAAACCACGCCAATATTGTGCTGGCTAGTTACCAAGATAGCTACGATAAAGTATTAGAACTAAAATCAAAAATAGAAACATTTACCGCCGACCCTACAGCCGCCCGATTTGAAGATTGTAAAACCGCTTGGAAAGCAAGCCGTATTGTATATAACCAAACCGAAGCCTACCGTTTTGGCAATGGCCCAATAGATGAAGATGACAACGGCCCCGAAGGCTTAATAAATGCTTGGCCAATGGAAGAAGCCTATATTGATTATGTGGTTGACGATGCCACAACGGGTATTATAAACCATCCATTAGAATATAAAATTAACAAACAAGTTTTGGAAAACCTTAACGAGAACGTAAGTGAAACGAGCATAACTACAGGTTACCACGCCATCGAGTTTTTATTGTGGGGGCAAGATTTAAGCACAACCACCGCTGGCACACGCCCTTATACCGATTATGTTACAGGTGCTGGTGGTACAGCTAGTAACCAAGCCCGCCGAGCATTGTACTTAAAAACTGTGGTTGATTTATTAGCTGATAATTTAGATTATTTAATAGGAGAATGGAAACAAGGAGGTGCCTACCGCACTAAATTTACCAGCCAAATGCCTGCCGATAGTGCTTTAACTAGCATGGTACGCAGCTTAGGTTCGCTAGCTAAAGGCGAACTAGCTGGCGAGCGCATGGCGGTTGCATTAACCAACCAAGAACAAGAAGACGAACACTCTTGCTTTAGCGATAATACCCATATTGATATACAGTATAATTTTATAGGCATACAAAATGTGTATATGGGCAAATATGTACGCAGCAATGGGCAGGTAATACAAGGCAAAAGTTTATCCGATTTAATTGCTAAAAAAGATGCTACAAAAAACAGCTTGGTTTTGGCGCAATTTGCCGATACTAAAACCAAAATTTTTGCCATACAAGCACCCTTCGACCAAGAAATTATAATACCCGCAGGCCGAGAAAGAGTAAACAGTGCCATAAACGCCTGCCGTTCGCTGGCCGATAAAATTGCCGATGCCGCTTTTGCTTTAGGTATCAAAAACTAATACTTATATAAATGTAAATGGTAATATTTTAATGAAAAAAATAACATTCGCTTGCCTACTGGCTTTATTAGCAGCAATGATATATTTACCTGCGTGTAAAAAAAACGAAGTATCAACACCAATAAATGTCGAAGATGCTAACGAAGAGTACTCGGGCGGTATATTAGCAACCACTTTTGATTTCAGCGAAAACGCTTTTGGCCACGAAGTAAGTGGTTTACAAGGCACACAGGCCGATGATTTTGTAGTAGGAAACTCGTTTTTTAGAAACAACTGGGTTACAGCACCCGCAAGTACTACTGCCCGAGATGGTTTGGGTATGATGTTAAATGCACAATCGTGTGGAGGTTGCCATAATAAAGATGGCAGGGCTGCACCGCCCGAAAGCCCCACCGCCCCACTTAATGGCTTGCTTTTTAGATTAAGTGTAGCTGGTACAACAGCAAACGGAGGGCCAAAACCCGAACCTGTATATGGCGGCCAATTAAATAACCGAGCCATACTGGGCGTTACCCCCGAAGGCTATGTAAGCACCACTTATACCGAAGAGGTGGTAAACTACCCCGATGGCAACACCTGCAACCTACGCAAGCCCACTTATACGTTTACCAATTTGGGTTATGGTGCCATGCAGGCTGGGTTTATGTTTTCGCCCCGCATAGCTAACCAAGTAATGGGTTTGGGATTGTTAGAAGCCATACCCGAGGCTACTATTTTGGCTTTCGCCGATGAAAACGATGCCGATAAAGATGGCATAAGCGGCCGGCCTAACCGTGTTTACAATGTAGTATCTAAAAAAACCGAACTAGGAAGATTTGGGTGGAAAGCCAACCAACCTACCATTATACAACAAACCGCAGGGGCATTTATTGGCGATATTGGTATTACCTCATCATTGTTTCCTGATGAAAACTTAACTCCCGCCCAAGCGGCATTATACCCTAATGTACCCAATGGCGGCACACCCGAAATTGAAGATGTAAACCTAAACCGTGTGGTTTTTTATATGCGTACACTAGCCGTACCAGGCCGTAGAAACATAAATGATGCCAACGTAATAAAAGGTAAACAACTATTTACCCAAGTAAATTGTGTAGGCTGCCACAAAGCAAAAATTACAACAGGAGCCGATGCCATTGCCCAGTTAAGCCAGCAAACCATACGCCCTTTTACCGATTTATTGCTACACGATATGGGCGAAGGCTTGGCCGATAACCGTCCCGATTTTTTAGCCACAGGTACCGAGTGGCGCACCCCAGCACTTTGGGGTTTAGGCTTGGTAAAAACCGTAAACAACCACACCACCTTATTGCATGACGGTAGGGCAAGAAACGTAGAAGAAGCCATATTATGGCATAGCGGCGAAGCCGAAAACAGCAAACAAGCATTTAAAAAATTAAGCAAAGCCGATAGATTGGCATTAATAAAATTTACAGAATCGTTATAAAAAAGAAATGAAAAAATTAAAAAATGTAAGCCTTACACTCGCCATGTTAGTAATGGCATCGGTAGTTTTTTACGCTTGTAAAAAAGATAAAGTAGCCCAAGAAGATGATTTCGACCGAAAAGCAATGCTACAAAACTATGCCGATAATTTAATAAAGCCCGCTTTCGCTGATTTACAAACGCAAGTAAACGCATTAAAAACCGCCACCGATGCGTTTACAAATGCGCCCGATGAAGCAAAACTGGAGAGCCTAAAAACGGCATTTGATAATGCTTACAGTAGTTTTATGTATGCCAATGCGTATAACTTTGGCCCAGCAGGTTTAGATGGTATTAGAAAAGAACTGGTAGAAGAAATTGGGGTATGGCCAACCAATAGCGCATTAATAGAAACCAAAGTTTTAAATAATAATACCAACTTAAACAACGATTTTGATAGAAGCTACCAAGGTTTTAATGCCGTAGATTATTTGGTACACCATTTTACCCCGGCCAATTATATAGCTACACCCAACCGAAAAGGGTACTTACAAGCGGTAGTAAACAAAATTAAAACCCAAGTTGATGAAGTGGCAAACCAATGGAACGGTGCATATTACAATACTTTTATAAACAATACAGGTACTGATGTAGGCAGCAGCACCGCACAATTGTACAACGAGTTTATACGTGGATATGAGAAATTAAAAAATGCCAAACTGGGTTTACCTTTAGGTAAAATGGCTGGACAAACCACCACCGAACCTTTAAAAGTAGAAGCACTTTATAGCAAACAAAGCCTAAAATATTTAAAACTAAACCTTACCGCCATCAACAATATTTGGTATGGCAAAAGTAAAAACGGACAAGAAGGTATAGGTTTTAAAAACTATTTAAACAGTGTTACGGGTGGCCCCGATTTAGTGCTTAAAACCGAAACACAATTACAGGTAATAAACGCTTTAATAAACAATATACCTACCAC
>JAAFJW010000018.1 GCA_013298995.1 Sphingobacteriales bacterium
AAACTAGCGCAAAAAAATATTGCAAAGACACCGCAAAGGGATGATATTCTAGAAGAAAGAGGGTGTCCCTCTTTTTCCTTAAATAATAATCCCGCCATAGGCGGGATTACACTTGATGAGCTTCCGTCAGATGTCGGTATGCCCTCTTTTTCCTTAGTACGAAGATAAGTAAAATTCCTTGAAATGTTTATACATTTTTATTTGCTTTTTAAGACAGTACCTGCCTGCGCAGGCAGGCCGCTACTGTCGTTAACGCTCTAAAATCGTAAATAACATTGATTTAGAGTAAATTATACTACAATTTAATAATATAACAGAGGTGATGGCATTATGTATGTTCGGCTACAAAATCTTTTATAGCATAATAAACAATTAATCAATATTTTAAAAATCCGGAAATTATAGCTCCTAAATTTTAGATTTTTAGCTTGAGTAAAAATTCGTCTTTAGCATATAAAATCAATTTTTTAAATACTTTTATCAACTATAATATATAAAGCTATGCCAAATTTTACAAACACACCCAATACCATGAAACGTGAGTTGCGATTATTAGATTCAACCATGATAGTTGCAGGCTCTATGATAGGTTCGGGCATATTTTTAGTAAGTTCTGATATGGCTCGCACTGTTGGCTCGCCAGGTATTATTTTGGCAATATGGTTATTTACAGGTGTTTTAACTTTAATAGCTGCACTTAGCTATGGCGAACTAGCCGCCATGATGCCCAAAGCGGGCGGCCAATACGTGTACATAAAAGAAGCCTACAACCAGCTTATCGCCTTTTTATTCGGCTGGACAAGCTTTACCGTAATACAAACTGGCATTATTGCCGCCGTAGCCATTGCTTTTGCCAAATACACTGCCGAATTAATCCCTTTTTTTAACGAAAAAAATATTTTATTTTCGATAGGCAATTTTAATATAAACCACACACAAACACTGGCACTTGCCTTAATAACCTTACTTACCATTATCAACCTAAAAGGAGTAAAAAACGCCAAAATAGTACAAACAGTATTTACCTTAACCAAAATTTTGGCCCTATTAGGCTTAATTGTTTTGGGCATTTATGTAGGCTATAATAGCGATGCCTTTAAAGCCAACATGGCCAATTTATGGACACCTTACCAAACCATTAAAAATCCCGATGGCAGTATTACCCAAACTTTATTAAGCGGTACCGTTTTATTTGGTGCTATTGGCGGCGCAATGGTGGGTTCGCTTTTTTCGTCGGATGCGTGGAATAATATTACCTACACCGCTGGCGAAGTAAAAAACCCCGAACGCAATATTCCTTTGAGTTTGTTTTTTGGCACTTTAATCGTTACCGTTTTGTACATATTGGCCAATGTTGCTTACATGATGTTACTTCCTGTAAAAGGCATCCCCGAGGGCATAAATGTTTTACAACGCGGCATCATGTTTGCCTCTCTAGACCGTGTAGGTACCGCAGCAGCATCTGTAATTTTTGGTAGCTTGGCCGTAAAAATTATGGCTTTATTAATTATAATATCCACTTTTGGGTGCAATAATGGTTTAATTTTATCGGGCTCTCGTTTGTTTTACGCCATGGCACACGATGGCGTTTTCTTAGAAAAAGCAACCCAATTAAATAAAAATAGTGTACCTGGTTTTGCCCTAATTATTCAAGCTGTATGGGCATCAGTTTTATGCTTATCGGGCACTTATGGAGATTTGCTGGATTATTGCACATTTGCCGCCTTGTTATTTTATATCATTACCATTGCGGGGATTTTTATTTTACGAAAAACTCGCCCCACTTGGCCTCGCCCTTATAAAGCCTTTGGCTACCCAATACTACCCGCATTATACATTATTATGGCTGGTGCAATATGCGTAGTTTTATTAATTTACAAACCCGATACTTGTGGCAAAGGTTTAATTATTGTATTGCTGGGCATACCCGTTTATTATTTACGAAATCTATTTAAAAGGGAAATTATTTCTTGAAAAATGTAGTGTGCCTTAAAATACTCTCAAATCATTTTTGTTATTACATTAAAGTAATAAATGTAACGGCATTTAAGTAAACGGTATTGTTAATTTAAGATAGTTTTCATTTTTTTCAAAAAAAAAACATTTTGAATTGTCCAAAATGTAAAAGTTCTGAATATAACAGAGATGGTGTTATTAGATTTCTACAGCACTATAAATGCAAGTACTGTAATTATCGTTATACTGTTGGATATGGATTGCTGTTGATAGATTTGGAAAAAGGTATGTCGATTTTGTGTGTGGAGACAGGTCAACAAAAACATTTACAAAACTGTGGAATAGAATTAAAGATTTAAAAATCAATAGTTTTTGCTCAGATTATTGGAAAAGCTACGCTAAACTAATGGAAAGTTAGCTATCTTAAATTAACAATACCTTAATTTTGTATTCAAATATTTATTTTTTATTAGATAGTCTGTTTTTACAGTATTGCAATACAATGAGGCATAACACCTAATTAAAACATAAAAAAAGCTAAACTACTTATTTAATGTAGTTTAGCTTTTTACTTATATGTATTAAAAAATTATTTTTTTGATTTTTTACCTTTTGTAGGCTCGGTTGGAGCTGTTGGTGTAGCAACTGGGGCAACTGGTGCTGCAGGTGCAGCTACTACGGGCGGAGTAATTTTAAGTAACTCAACTTCAAAAATCAAAGTACTATAAGGTGGGATATTAGCACCTGCACCACGTTCGCCGTAAGCTAATTGATAAGGAATAAAAAAGCGGTATTTAGAACCTGTATTCATCAATTGTACGCCTTCGGTCCAGCCTGGTATTACTTTATTTAGGCCAAAAGTAGCAGGTTCTTTTCTGTCATACGAGCTGTCAAAAGTTTTACCACTTAGCAAAGTACCTTTATAATGTACCGTTACTTCATCGGTTGCAATAGGCTTGGTACCTCCTACGCTATCTTTTAATATTTCGTATTGTAAGCCACTAGCTGTGGTAAAAACACCTGCTTTAGCTTTGTTGGCCTTTAAAAAATTAGCACCAGCAGTTATAGTAGTATCGTATTTGGCTTTTTTTGTACTTGTTAAAAATTCTTGAATAATAGTTTGGCTTTTGTACGAATCAATCATCACTGGTTTTTTAGTAAAAACATCTTGCATGCCTTTATTTAAAAACATATAATTAAGTTCTTTAACACCTTCGCCACCAAGGCTTTCGGCAATTTTTTGCCCAAAAGCATAACTTGCTGAATCCAACTGTGATAGAGATAAAATTTTAACTGTGTTTTTGGTGGGAGTTGCAACAGTTTTTTTCTTTTTTGTTTGCGCATTTACTGTAAATGCCAAAGCCAATAAAATTAGGGTAGTTATCGATTTTCTGTTCATATTTTTAAAAATTTTGGTCGAATATAAGCATTAGCTTTAATTATACTAAAAAATTACGTGAATATTAATTGATGAAAATTTAAACTAGGGTGGCTTAACATTTTTTATGTGTTTTAAATATTGCCAATAACTTGGCCTAGCCTTTGGCAGGCTGGGTTAATTCGAAATTTTTATTTCCTTAGCGGGATGTCGTTTAAGTGCATAAATGGCCAAATGCAAACCTAGCGCCTGTTTTTCGAGCTCTTTTATAATAAAATCTCGGTTTTTTCCATCAATAAACAAATATTTATAGGTATAAGAGGCTAAAGGGGTTAAATCTAAAATTTCGTTACTACTCAATAAAATATAGTCAAAATTTTTATGACCTAGGGCCAAGTGTTTGGTTTGCTGCACCAGTATTTTTTTGTTTTCAAATTTATACAGGGTGTTAAATTTAGTAAGGGGTGGGTTAATAAATATAATGGTGTTTATGTGGCAGCTATCAATATACGGCTTTACAAAAAATTTATAATTATAGTTACTGCTATCTAAATCGGTTATTAAAACTGCCGTTTTACCTTTTATAAGTGCTACCGCCGTATTTTTGCGCAAGCAAAAAAACATAGCTTGTTTTTGAAACGTGTGTTGGAAATTTTTTACGGTAATGCTTAGCGCAAATAGGCTTATTAAAATTATAGCGCTGTATAAATACGATTTTTGTTTTTGATAAAATGCTTTTAACCCTAAAAACAAAGCTACATAAAACAGTAATATTTCGTAACCGTTAATATAAATAGGGCTAATATTAGCACCTGGTATATTGCCTATACACATTAACCCATTATTGGTAAAATTAATAAGGTGGTTAAGTGCCAAACCCAAATAGTGCATTGCCTGAACTGGCCATGGGATAAGCAAAAAAACAATCCCACCATACATAATTAAAGTTGCTGGCAGTAAAATAAATAAGTTACTAATAATAAAGCACAACGGAAACTGATGAAAATAATATAAACTAATGGGTGTGGTAGCCATTTGTGCTGCTATCGAAATAGATACGCAACCCCATAATAATTCGATAAACTTATTTTCGGGGGTAAATAGGTTAAATATTTTAGGTTGTAAATATATTAAACCCGCCACCGATATAAACGAAAGCTGAAAGCCAACATCTACAACCGTAAAAGGATTTACCAATAAAATAATAAACGCCGTTAACCCTAAAATATTAAAAGAATTTCCTTCGTATCTTATTAATTTAGCAATTACAAAAATACTAATCATAATAGCGGCTCGGGCAACCGAAGGTGCCATACCTGCTATAATCGAATAAAACCAAACCAATAATACGATGATAAACGCTTTTAGTATTTTTGTACTGCGTTTACGGTTCATAAATTTCAATAAAAACTCTAATAATAGTACCACTAAGGCTACATGCATACCCGAAACCGATAGCACATGAATAGTACCTGTTTTAAAGTACGTGTTTAAAATATTTTCGTTTAAATCAGCCCGGTAACCTAGTAAAAGTGTTGATGCTACCGACCTAGCATCATCATCGGGAATATATTTTCTAAACTTATCTACCTGTTTTTCTCTGAAATTAAGCGCAAAACTTATAATTGGGTTGCCTTTATTGCTATCAATTTTTACTGTTTCTAATTGGTTAATAAACGTTTGGTGATATACCTGCTTATTGGCCAAAAACTTTTTATAATTAAACTCGGCTGGGTTATACGGAGGTTCTATTTCTTTGTATTTGGATTTAATAATAAGCCTATCGCCGTAGTGTAGGTTTAAAACTTTGGTAGTATCAAAACGCATAGCCATTAAAATGCTTCCAATAGCTGGTATAATTTTTTTATTACACACAAGCGCATCTGTACGTACTACAAAGCGGGCTACATCGCCTTTAATTTGCGGTGTTTCATTAATATGTACGATAATTTCATCGCTATTAAATTTAGAAAAATGCTGATTGGCATATATTTCTTTATGCTGATTGGTAATAATAATGGCCGCAATAAATACCAAAATTTGAATACCTAAGCCAAGTAAAAATTTTTTTTGATAAATTTTAGTTCGCTTGTAAAAAAAACTTAAAATTAAAGTAAAAACAAAGGCTAATCCAAAGCTATAATACCAAATAAACGAGGGCTGTATAAGGGCATAAATGGATACGTAAATACCAGCAATAAAAGGGATTAGCAGTCTTAAAAAAGGGATTTCTTCTTTAAAAACGGCTATCATTTTTTAAAATTGAATGCGGGCTTGTAGCTTAATTTCGGATTTTTGGTTTCCATTTATTTCATCCAAACCCGAGCCAATAGTAGTTAAATTACTGTACTGTGTAAGGGCGTAACGTATCCAAAAATCAACCCCACGGCGCAATGTGTAGCGGCCGTTTATATAAAACCTAATGCCCTGGTTTTGGTAAGCTGGTATCGAAAAACCGTATAATACATCGCTTTCGTAGGCATAAATTCGGGTATCAAATCCTTCGGTTTGAAACATAGTTAAACGCACATTGCCCGAAAACTTAGAACTTAATGGGTTATAATTTACATCCTGATAAGCCATAAAACCGTAACGCTGTATATCGCTTTCTTCTTTAAACGCCATTACTTCTATACGGTTACGCAGGGTAAAACTTTTATTTACTTGGTACTGGGCTTCAAGCCTAAAATTTTGCCTGCGGTAAGGCTCTAAAAAATTAATATTGGTGCTTAATGGCGAGTTTTGCTCTTTATCGCGTATGCGGTACCTTAACGAAAACCGGGTTACTTTATTAGGCATGTATGCAAACTGGCTAAACACATCAAATCCGCCCGAAGGCGCATCAACACCAAATTTTAACCAAGGAAACTTAAACATATCGAAATAGCTTATCAACTCAAATTTTTTGCTTGGCTTTATTTGTAAACCTGTATAAAAACCTTCTTCGTTTTTGGCAAAAGTATTTTCGCTAATGGCTTGGTTAAAATACGATTGGTAATTTTTTTGATAATTTCGGTGAAAAGCCACCACCGAAACTACTGGCGAAAGGCTTGATATAAAACCATTTACAAACGCAAACCCATAACCTACACTATGGGCAGCTTCACCATAAAAATAGGTGTTTTTTATATTGTAGTTATAATGTATGCCCACATTGCTTAGCTGCTTGCCCGTAAAATCATACTTGCTGTAAGGCGCATCGTTAGGGGCAAATTTTTCGCTATATGCGGATTGATAACCTATAACTCCTATAGCCAAACGCTTAGTTTTGTATTGCAAATTACCGCCATAAATAAATTGATTTACACGCCCTTTACCATTAAGCTCTGATTGTGTGCGGTGCAGGCCACTTTGTTGTATAGAGCCAATATCTTCAGTTTGGCTAATGGGATTAAAAACTGCACTGGCATCAATATTAATAGAGGATATAAAGGGTGTAAAATCAAACCTGCCCATATTAATTTGGGTAGCAAATCCTCTAAAAAACGAAAACTCGTTTACCGAAGTGTATGATCGTAAGCCTAAATCTTGCCTAGCAACGGTAAAAATATCGGCACCTTTGCCAAAACTTAGGCCACTCCACATGGTTAAGCCTTGCCCAAATTGTAGGGCAAAATCGCCAATTACTATTTTTTTAAAAGCCCTTATATCTTTTAAATATAAACTTCCCGAAACAAAATCGGGTCCTTTTTTGCCCGTAGTTGCCCAATATTGTTCGCCCGCATCTTTTTCAACGTTAACAGATAATTGTACATTGTTATTATAATTGAACCTAAAACGGGTAAACACCCTATCGGGCGTACCCAAATAGCGTGATGCTTTAGAACTTTCGGGTATTTGATATCCTTTTTGAGGCTCTAGCCCACGCTGGTAACGCACCAGTAAATCGCCATTACCTCGGGCAAACATATTTTTTATGCTAAAATTTTCGAAACCCGTAGGCTGGTTAATACTAGCGAAGTACAATAAATTTTTTATCGTTTCTAAATCAAAACCTGTAATCCCTTGCAGCTCCAATACATTGATAAGTTTACCATTTTTTTGGATATGGTTTAACAAAGCATTTATTTGCACTTGATTTAAAAAAACGAGTTCTTGCAATTGCTCTTTACTGGTTTTATTTAAGTTTATGGGATGTTTTCGGTAATAATTTAGCCTATCTACCATTTCGGTATAGTCAAAATCTTCGCCTAGGTTTTCGGCAACCGATTCGATAATATACTCTACAATTGCATCGGCATTTTGGCTGTAATTTGCATTGCCTGTTTTTACAGGTTTTTTGGTTTGGCTATAGCCGATGCTTAAACATAGCACAAATACAAGGGTAATACGGCTACTTAATTTAAAATTCATAACCCAAAGATAGTTGCGGTGAATAGCCTAATATTGGATGCGAACTGATACCAAAATCGAATAAAAGGTTTTCTAAAGCTAGCCCAAAACCTGCATATTGCTTAAATGGGTTCATAGAAACACCTCCCCTAAGGGCAAAGGCTTTGATAATTTTATATTCGATACCAGTTTTAAAATCGGCTTGGCTGTCTAGTATTTTTTCAAACTCGGTGCTTATTATTAACTTATCCGAAAACGTGTAGCTTCCTCCAAACTGTATATGTGCGGGTATAATTTGGTCGGTACTTTCGCCATATTTACTCGAGTTAGGGTTGGCTATATGCGCCCCTAGCCATAAATTTTTTAGGGCTTGGTATTGTACGCCCACTTGCGCTGTAAAAGCCTTGGCGTTGCCATAATTATTTATTTGTAATTGGTGGTAATTTACGGTAACAGCCATTAATAACTTAGGGCTAAAGGCTCGGGCTAGTGATAAACCCGTTTGCGTTTGTTTATATGCGTTTACGCCATAGGTTTCAAACGATGCCCCTAATACAAATTTACTTACGGGGATAGCAAAAACAGCCGATTTGGTTGCAATTTCTTTAATTAAAAATTTATTTTCGTAAGCCAATGACGCTATTGGCTTGGTTAACAAAGCTATACCTGCTTGGTTTTTTTGCATAGCCCATACATCTTGTAGTGCAACCCCAGCACCTCCCATTGCCGTAATTCGTGGCCCATTGTTTACCTGAGATTTAGCACTAAAAAAAACAAATAAAAAAAATACCAGTAGTTTGCTTTGCTTCATAAATTAAAATTTGTGCTAAAAATAATATTCTAATGTGAATTTTATATTAACGAAAATATTTTGTTTTTTTTAACGTAAATATTATTTCTGTTGATTAAGTTTTTGCAAAAGTTGAGCTATCAAGTTATCTTTTTCGGCTAGTACTTCATTTTGTTTAACTAATGCTTTATCCTTTTCTGCTATTGTTTCATCTTTTTCTGCTATTTTTTCATCTTTTTCTGCTATTGTTTCATCTTTTTCTGCTATTGTTTCATCCTTTTCTGCTATTTTTTCATCCTTTTCTGCTATTTTTTCATCTTTTTCTGCTATTGTTTCATCCTTTTCTGCTATTGTTTCCTTCTTCTCGGCTAATGCACTTTCGACTTCACTTAATTCTTTCATATATTTTAACACTTTAGTTCTTAGGTTACCCGTAAGTGCATCAATAGTTCTAAGCCCTTCTTGCTCTATTTCTATTTTTTGTTTTTCATTGGTGTTTGTACCCGAGTGGTGTAAAATATCGGTAGCAATTTTAACCTCTTCAATATCAACTTTGTGATTGTATTCTTTGATTATTTTTTTATCATCCACAAAATTAGTTTGTTCAAAAATGCTTAAGAGTTTATCTAATCGGGTTTGGTATCGCCCTGTAATTCGTTCTACTTGTACAATATAGCTATCGTGAGTTAGTTTTTCTACAAACTCACTTTTAGTTTCAATAATTGTTTTAGTTATTAAGTCTTTGTAGTTTCTTTCTACTTTTAAACAAGGTGAAAGTATTTCGGGCAGTTTAAACCCTAAAATATAAATAGTGGTTATGGGTAACACTACCCTCTCGTCGTTTACAAGATCCTCTTTTTTGTACTGTTCGGCTAGGTAATTCCTAAAACGCATCAAATCTATTTCGTTATTCGCTTTTTGAATTTCGATTAATACCTTTTTTAATTCTCCTGTTTCTGATTTTATAGTTGCCACAAAATCTAAGCGATATACCCTTATTGATAATCTTTCAATCATCCGACTTTCAATCGCTTTTATCGTATTAGGGTCATCATAATCAACTTCGCCTTGGTAAGTGTATTCTTGTGGTTTTAGCGCAATGGTTTCTATATTTTGTTCTAATAAAGTACCTATAAAAAATTTGGCAACTTTATCGTTTTCCATCAATCGTTTAAAAACTACATCATAAATTGGATTTGCAATTACCATTTGTTTATTTATTTATTTAATGTGTTGTAAACTTACAAATTATTTTTCATGTGAATGTTAAATTGCCCACTTTGTTGGCATATATTATATAGCATTTTTTAAAACAATAACATCAATTAATATGTATTTTTACGAATACTTTTAACAAAAAACCACTTTAGGTAAAAATGTTAATATTGCTTAAAAAAATAAATTTATACGCATTTTAATGGAAACCTTAACCCCTGTTTACGAAGTGCTTTTGATAGGCGATTCGGGAAATATAAAACGACATCAACCCGATGAGTTATTTGAAATGATGAAGCATCATTTACCGCTAGGGCATCCATCGGCTGTTATATTTTTGGGCGATAATATATACCCAGTGGGCTTGCCCGACGAAAAATCGCCCCTAAGAGCCGATGCCGAATTGGTATTACAAAAACACCACGAAGCCTTAAAAAATTATGATGGAAAGGTTATTTTTATATCGGGTAACCACGATTGGAATAAAGGAAAAGAAGATGGCTTTGATTATGTAATTAGGCAAGAAAAATATTTAGAAAAACTGTTTAACGATAAAAATATTTTTCTCCCCGCTAACGGTTGCCCTGGCCCTAAGGAGGTTAACATTAACCCTCAACTTAGCATTATTGCCATTAATACGCAATGGTGGTTACAAGAAGGATACAGACCCATTGGCCAAAAACAAGGCTGTGGCGTAGAAACCGAAAACGATTTTTTTATAAAACTTACTGCTATTTTAGAAAAAAACAAACATAAACGGGTACTTGTTTTGGGGCACTACCCTATTTACAGTGAATCTTTACACGGTGGAAAATATAGTTTACAGCACCACTTATTTCCCCTTACTTTGTATAAAAAAAATGCTTTTTTACCCCTCCCCTTTGTAGGCTCTATGTTGCCCATGTATCGTAAGTTTTTTGGTGCTAAAGAAGATATTTCGCACCCCTTATTTAGGCAATTGCGCTTGCGCTTAAAATCTATTTTTGAAAAACATAACAATTTGATTTACGCCTGTGGCCACGAGCATAATTTACAATACATTAAAAGGCATAACAACCATTTTATTGTAAGTGGGGCAGCCTCAAAATCTACCTATGTGTTACAGGGTAAATATTCTAAATTTGGCTTGGCTGCCAAGGGCTTTTTTAAATTAAAGTTTTTTGCCGATTTATCGGTAAAAGCCGAAGCCATTATTGTAGATGATGAAAACCCTAAAGGCGAGCTAGTGTACGAAACGTGGATTTATGGGCAAAACAGGGACAATAACCTGTAAAGCATGCTTTTGCATAGCTATTTTTATTTCTTTTACATCGCCAAACACCTCCCCATCGTACTGTAAAGTTGTTTTTTTGGATGTACGCACTACCGCTTTTTGGCATTGCAATACTTCGAAATACTCCGAATATTTTAACCGATTTCTAAACATTTGCAGGGCCAAGGTAAATATTTTTATTTTTGGAAAAGGCTTTACCACGCAAATCTCAAACTGGCCATCGTTTAATACCCCATCAGGGTTAATAACGGCACCAGTACCATATCTGCTTGCATTGGCAAACGTTAATGATACTGCCTTTAATGTGCGTACGGTATTATCGTTAAGTGTAATTGTAAATTTTTTATAGCCTAGTAATAAAATTTCGCTCAGTAAATGTTTAGCGTAAGATAGCATGCCCCGTGTTTTACCTTTTTGAAAACGGTAAACAATGCGGGCATTTAAACCTACATCGGCTAGGTGTATAACGTTTTTTCCGTTAATAAGCAACATATCTAAGTTTTTAAATGTGGCCTTACGGGGATTTAATAATTCTAAACAATCGGCAATATTTGCAGGTATATTTAGCTCTTTGGCCATGCCATTGGCCGAGCCATAAGGTATAATTAATAGCTTTATAGCAGTAAATTTTATTGCCGAAGCCACCATATTTACAGTACCATCGCCACCTACGGCCACCACCACATCGGGTTCAAAATATTCGATACTTTTTAAAATACCATTTAAGGGGTTATTACCTATGATATATAAACAACAATCGTAACCATTTTGCTGGGCATGTATATTAATGTTTTTTTCTAAATCTTTTAACTGCGTTTTGCCTGATTTGTGGTTAATAATAAACAAAGTTTTTTGGTAGAACATAAATATTAGATGTGGGGGCTAAAAAGCTAAGTTTATTTCCATTTGGTACCGCATATTTATTTTACAACTGCGCTTGCAAATCAAGCATAAAGGCTTTCATTTTTTCTAACGAAGTAATTACCCTTATATTTTCTTTGGCACTATCGCTATTATCTTTTAAAAAATCTTTTGCCCCTTGCAAAGTATAGCCTTTGTTTTTAATAAGGTTAAAAATAATTTTAAGGTTTTCTACATCCTCGGGCCTAAATAAACGGTTACCCTTAGCATTAAGTTTAGGCTGTAAAATGCTAAACTCTTTTTCGTAAAAACGTATTAACGAAGTATTTACTTCAAACATTTCGGCTACTTCGCCTATTGGATAGTATAGCTTGTTTACTTGTTTTTCTTGATAAGCCATCTGCGATTTTTATTGGTAAAAGTAAATATATAAAACAATATATTAATTACCATCATGCTTGCTACTTTTGTTTTAAAAAACTAATTAAAAGCATAATACGAAAACAAAATACTAAATTCAAACATCAAAATTATCAACTAAACATCAACAACTTTGTGAAACTTTACAAATAAACAATCAATAGTAACTTGTAATAAATAAATTTTAGGTTTTTGTGTTTTTTAAGAAAATTTAGGGGTTTCCGTTCTGACACTATCTAGAAACTTTATTATACCTTTTCTTACTATTAAAATGCAAGTTATTTTTTGGCTTGCTTCATTTTTTGTAGCACTACCTATTGTAATTATAATAACTTGGTTTATAAATTATTATATAGAGGTACACATAAGTAAACTGATGAAAGAAAAACTGCAAAAAATAGCAAATAGGTAACAAAGACCGAAAGGGGATTTTGCACATTATTATAATCACAGATGGTACTGATGTACACATATTTTTGGAATTTTCCTTTGCAACTTATTTGCTCACAGATTACACAGATGTACTCATATTTTTACATACAAAATCTCACTCTTGTGAATCTCCCTTTCGGGAAGACCGAGAGAAAAAAAAGGAAACCGAGAAAAAAACAGTAAAACACCTAATCATTTACCAGTTCTTTGCCCCATTTTTCGGGGTTTTGAGCCCATTCGCTTAGTAAAACTAAATCGGATTTGTTAATATAATTATGGGCTGCTGCATAATTAATTAAAGCAGGATAATTAGATAAGGTACTAAATTTTATTTTGGCATTAGCAAAATTATCGGTTGCTGCGGTAAAGCCGTACGAAAAAATGGCAGCTAAGCCCGCTACTTCATAGCCTGCATTGCGTAAGGTTTCAATGGCTTGCAGGCTGCTTTTACCTGTAGAAATTAAATCTTCGATTACCACCACACGCTGGGCTGGGTTAATTTCACCTTCTATTAATTTCCCTGTACCATGCTGCTTGGCCGATGAACGTACATATATAAAGGGCAAACCAAGCTCTTGTGCTACCAATGCACCTTGCGGAATACCTGCAGTAGCCACCCCTGCTATAACACCAGAAGTGCCATATTCCTCCACTACAAGTTCGGTAAGTTTTTGACGGATGTATGTGCGCACCTGTGGATGCGATAGCGTAATGCGGTTATCGCAGTAAATGGGAGATTTTAAGCCCGAGGCCCAGGTAAATGGATTATTAGGTTGCAATTTAATTGCTTTAATTTGCAACAGAAACTCAGCAACTTTTTGTTCAATCTCAATTTTATTATACATAATGGCTCAAAAATACAATATTTATATTAACCAAAAAAAACTCATCATCTGCTCGTTTATACCCAAGCATTTACAAAGCTACCAAGTTGTTGAACAAGAGGGTTTTGATTTCGAGATTTTTTTTCACACCATGGATAGCCAACTTCATAATATTTTTGTAATGGTTTGCCAAAATCCTAAAAATATTTTCTCGAACATTAAAACCGAAATTAAAGTAATTGAAGCGGCAGGTGGCTTGGTAAAAAGCAACGAAAACAAGTACCTTTTTATCAAAAGAAATGGCTATTGGGATTTGCCCAAAGGTAAATTAGAACTTAACGAAAAGAAAAAACAAGCCGCAGTAAGAGAAGTTGAAGAAGAATGTGGCATTACCGTTGAAAGTTTAGGTAAAAAAATAACCAAAACCTACCATATTTACGAGTTAAAGGGAAAAATAGTTTTAAAAATATCGCATTGGTACCGTATGAAAGCTATTGCCAACCAAGCACTTGTACCGCAACTTGAAGAAGGAATTACTGATGTGCAATGGCTATCAAAATCTAACTGGGCGATGGTTAAAGCCAATACTTATCCGTCTATTTTAGAGGTTTTGGAAGGTGGAGATTGATTGGCAATGCCCAATTTATAAGGCTAATTAAAGCATTTCGATGGAGGTAATAATAAGAACTAAGTATTGGATGCCAAGAAGAAGGGATATTAAGAAGCAATGGAATAAGAAATGATGGAACAAAAAGAGATAGTATTATTTTAAGCATTTTAAAATCAGAATGGGACAATAAAATAAAAAGCAACTTATACCAAATATTACAATAAATAGCCCAATACGTTAGAATTGATTAATGCCTTAGCTTAAAGCGAAGGCATTAATTTTAAGCAATTAAAGGATCTTTTTCTTTTTTAAAATGATTATACACCAGTTTATCTAATAGCGAAGGAAAAAATTTTTGCATAAAAACGGTGAGTTTGCCTTGGCCTGTCATAATTAATTGGCGTTTATGCTTTTGTATGCCATCTATAATTTTAATGGCAACTTGTGGGGCAGTCATCATTTTGTTTTCATCCATACTGGTTTCGCCCTGCGATAATGCTTGGCTATTAAGGGCTACATTGCGGATATTTGATGCCGTAAAACCTGGGCAGGCAAGCATTACATGTAAGCCTGTTTTTAGGTTTTCTATCCTTAGCGATTCTAAAAAACCATTAATGGCAAACTTTGATGCCGAGTAACCTGTACGCCCAGGCAAGCCTTTAAAACCCGCAATAGACGATACAGCCACCAAGCTGCCTTTGCTTTGCAATAAATGTGGCAGGGCATATTTACTGCAATATACAGTTCCCCAAAAGTTAATGTCCATTACTTTGCGTAGTACATCTACATCTAAACTGGCAAATAAAGCCCGCATACTAATGCCGGCATTGTTTATTAAAACATCAATTTTACCAAAGGTATAAATGCTTTGTTTTATAAGTTGCTCGCAATCGGCTTCAAGGGATACATCAGTTTGTACGGCTAGGGCTTTTATGCCATATTGCGTTTGTAGGTTATTGGCAATTTCACATATTTTTACATATTGGCGGGCGGCCAATACTACATTTGCGCCTCGCTTGGCGCATTCGTGGGCGCAAGCTAGGCCTATACCACTGCTAGCACCTGTAATAATGATGAGTTTATTTTGTAAGTTCATTTATAAATTTATGTATTGGGTTTTGTAAATAATTGTTTTACATATTGTAAGTCAATATAATGTTACTGTTTATATGTAATTGGAAATAAAAACTTTTTTTTTAAATAAAAAATCACACATGGCAATAATTAAAATATTGATGTTTTATTTGGCATATAAAAACCAGAGTGTGTGGGCTATATATTTTTTATTTTTTTAAATACTTTATCAAAACGGTTTATATCTGTTAATAAATCTGGTAAGTCGTTGTCGAGCCAAGTTAAGAAGGTTAGCATCTCACCGTGAGTTTCCTCAATATTGTAGAGATTGCCAAAAATTGGTTCGTAATGATAAATTCTATTTCTTAATGCTCTGATACGTTATAATGTATCTGCAATATTATCTCTTTTACGAAGCTGTTTGGGCGTGTTTTTGAAAATTAAACGTAAAGGCTTCCAAAGTAAGCTCGTGTAATTTCTATTGAACATTTTATTCCAAAAGCCAAAATTTAATTCTGCAATAATCCTGTCTGCGGTTATATTTTTACGTTGAGCGGTTAATTTTCTTAATCATTGCTACTTTAGACCTGTTCGCTGTTGCATTTATTACTTGAATCTAAGGGTAAATCATACCTCAAAAATCTAAAATCAAAAATCTGAAATCTGAAATCAAAAATCTAAAAAGTATCTTTCTCGAGCCTCAACCGTGTGTATAACATTTCTAAAACGGGTAAAATACGTTGTAGTTTTCTTTCAATTTCTTTCATATCTACAGCCGCTTTGGCATCGTTTTCTAAGTCGCCAAAACTTTCTTTAAGGCTATTTAAGCCAAACATGGCAAAAGTAGGCTTAATTTTATGGGCAATGTGGGCAATGTGGGCATAATCGTTTTGGGTAATAGCATTTGTTATAGATGTAATTTGTGGAGGTGTTTGGCTAAGAAACATATCCATCATTTCGTCCATAAACTCTTTATCGCCATCAGCAATAGTTGCCAAGTAATCTAAATTAAAAGTAAAATCTGGTTGTAAATTAGTGTCCATTTGCTTATCAAAAATTAATTTTTAATACCTCTAGTTCATCTGTACAAAGTAAGCATAATTCGCTCATACTTTTACCTAAAACAGGATGTATAAAATGTGGTGCTATTTCGTTGAGAGGTAACAAGGCAAATTTACGGTGGTGTAATAAGGGATGAGGTATAGTAAGCTCGGCATCATTTACAAGCCAATCGGCATAAAAAAGTATATCAATATCCATAGTACGGGCACCCCATTTTTCGGTTCTTTTTCTTTTAAAATGATTTTCGATGTGAAAAATTTGCCCTAAAATTTGCTGTGGTTGCAAGCTAGTTTTACATACAATAAGTTGGTTTAAAAAATTGGGCTGGTTATGCTTTCCCCACGCAGCACTCTCATACAAAGATGAATAAGCATCTATTACGCCAACTTTTTCGGCCAGCATTGCTGTAGCCTTTTGTATATTGCTTGCGCTGTTTCCTAAATTACTACCTAGCAGTAAATAAACCTTATTCATATCAGTAACAAAGGCAATAAATGTAGGTCTTAAAGTTTATATTTGCGATACTATATTTTAATTTATAATTCCCGATGAAACAATTTTTTAAGTTTGTTTTCGCCTCTATGTTTGGCGTATTTTTATCACTTATTTTGTTTATTATTTTATTTTCGGCCCTAATTTTTGGCGTTTTAGATAGTAGCAACGAAAAAGTAGAAATTACAGAAAACACCATTTTACACCTTAACTTAAACTACCCCATTGTTGAGCGTACCGAAGATAACCCTTTAAACGACCTCGATTTAGGCCCTTTTAAATCGCAAAAATCCATTGGTTTAAACGATATTTTAAAAAGCATTACTTACGCCGCAAAAGACGATAATATAAATGGCATATACCTTGATGCTACCTATTTAATGGCTGGTATGGCCACTACCGAAGAAATAAGAAATGCCTTACTTAAATTTAAAAAATCGGGAAAATTTGTTATCGCTTACAGCGAAGTATATAGCCAAAAAGCATATTATTTAGCCTCGGTAGCCGATAAAATTTACCTTAACCCACAAGGTGCCTTGGAACTTAAAGGCCTAAGCAGTACGAATATGTTTTTTAAAGGTGCTTTAGATAAATTAGAAATCGAAGCACAGGTAATAAAAGTAGGTACATTTAAAAGTGCTGTTGAACCATTTATTTTAGATAAGATGAGTGATGCCAATAGGCTACAAACGGTATCATTACTTAATGCTATTTACACAAATTTTGTAAGCAAAATTGCCGAAAGCCGCAAACTAAATGCCGATTCGGTTAAAAATATAGCCTACCATTTAAGCGTACGTAGTCCACAAGATGCCCTACGGTATAAGCTGATTGATGGTTTAAAGTATAAAGACGAAGTATTAGATGAACTGAAAGCCAGATGTAAAATAGCTAAAGATAAAAATTTAAGTACCGTAAGCGTACAAGATTACGCTGGTGCAGTAACACCTGTAAACGAAGATGTAGAAAGTAAAATAGCCGTTATTTATGCCAATGGCGAAATAAACGGTGGCGAAGGCGACGAAAGTACCATAGGTTCCGAAGCCATTTCGCGTTCGCTACGCAAAGCCCGCTTAGACGAAAAAGTAAAAGCCGTAGTACTACGAGTAAATAGCCCGGGAGGTAGCGCATTGGCATCGGACGTAATATGGCGTGAAGTATTGCTTACAAAAAAAGCCAAACCCATTATAGTATCTATGGGCGATTATGCCGCATCGGGCGGTTACTACATAGCCTGTGCTGCCGATAGTATATTTGCCGAACCTAATACCATTACAGGCTCTATTGGCGTATTTGCCATTATACCCAATATGAAAGGTTTTTTTAATAATAAACTGGGCCTTACTTTTGATGGCGTTAAAGTAGGCGAATTTTCGGATTTAGGCGATGTATCTCGCCCATTAAGCCCTGCCGAAAAAATGATTTTACAAAACGAAGTAAACCGTATTTATAGCGATTTTACTCTACGTGTAGCACAAGGGCGCAAAATTTCGCAAGCCAATGTAGATAGTATTGGCCAAGGCCGAGTATGGACGGGCTCGCAAGCCCTAAAATTAAAATTGGTAGATAAACTAGGCCACCTAGATGATGCCATTGCATCGGCAGCCCAAAAAGCTAAACTAAAAGAATACCGCCTAGTAGCTTACCCTGAACAAAAAACAGGTATATTTAGTTTCCTAGATAAATCGGGCGATAAAATAAAACAATCAATCCTAAAAACCGAACTAGGCGATAACTATACTTACTATACCAAAATAAAACAAGCCACCACCCAACATGGTATTTTTACAAAATTGCCTATTGAATTTGGGGTTGATTTTTAAAGTATTATCTTTCACAAAAAGAGCCTTAAATTTGCAGATTTAAGGCTTTTTTTGTGAAAGTAAAAAGGGTGAAATTTCACCACTAACAACTAAAGCTAAACCACTACCCTACACCCTCTCATTCTTTATCGCTTCTACCACGCTAGGGTCCAGCAATGTAGATGTATCGCCCAAATTTTCGGTTTCGCCTTCGGCAATTTTGCGCAATATACGGCGCATAATTTTGCCCGACCGTGTTTTGGGCAAGCCTGTTACAAACTGTATTTTATCGGGTTTGGCAATGGCACCAATAATGCGGCTTACGGTCATGGTAATATCTTGGCGTGTAAGGTTGGCATCAATAGCTTGTTTATTTAAAATTACGTAAGCATAAATGCCTTGACCTTTTATAGCGTGTGGGTAGCCCACCACGGCCGATTCTACCACATCTGTAAACATATTTATAGCGTTTTCTACCTCGGCAGTGCCAATACGGTGTCCCGATACGTTTATTACATCATCTACCCGGCCTGTAATGCGGTAATTGCCGTCTTCATCTCGCATACAGCCATCGCCAGTAAAATACATATTGGGGTAAGTGGCAAAATAATTTATGCGGCAACGCTCGTGGTCGCCGTAGGTGGTACGCAACATTCCTGGCCAAGGAAATTTAATACATAAATTGCCAGAAACTCCGTTTCCTAAAATCTCCTCCCCTTTTTCATCTACCAATATAGGTTGTATCCCCGGTAAGGGTAAAGTAGCAAAACAAGGTTTGGTAGGCGTTATCCCCGCCAAGGGCGAAATTAAAATACCGCCAGTTTCGGTTTGCCACCAAGTATCTACAATAGGGCAATTGCGCTTGCCAATGTTTTCGTTGTACCAGTTCCAGGCTTCTTCGTTTATAGGTTCGCCTACCGAGCCTAGGGTTTTTAATGATGATAAATCTTTATCTTTTACAAAATCTAAGCCCGATTGCATGAGCGAGCGTATAGCCGTAGGTGCTGTATAAAGCACATTAACTTTATATTTATCTACAATATCCCAAAACCTACCCGCATCGGGGTAAGTGGGTACGCCCTCAAACATGAGCGTAGTAGCACCCATAGCCAGCGGGCCGTAAACAATGTAACTGTGGCCAGTTATCCAGCCAATATCGGCAGTGCAAAAATAGGTATCGCCTGCTTGGTATTGGAACACGTTTTGAAAACTGTAAGCCGCATACACCATATAACCAGCACAGGTATGTACTACGCCCTTAGGCTTGCCCGTACTGCCCGATGTGTATAATATAAAAAGCTCGTCTTCGGCATCCATTTCTTCGGCTTGGTGGCTGTGCATTCCCAAAGTTTCGGCTTTTTTAATCTCATCTTCCCACCATACATCACGCCCTTTTATCATCGATATTGGGCTGCGGGTGCGGGTAAGCACAATTACTTTTTTTACCGATGGGCATTGCACCAAGGCATCGTCCATCACATTTTTTAGCGGAATATCTTTGGCTCCTCTAAAGCCACCATCGGCCGTAATCACTAGGTTGCAGGTGGCATCGTTAATTCTATCGGCAATAGATTGTGCCGAAAAACCACCAAAAACCACCGAATGTATGGCACCAATGCGGGCGCAGGCCAACACAGCAATAGCCAACTCGGGCACCATAGGCATATAAATACAAATACGGTCGCCTTTTTTTGCGCCATTATTTTTTAGCGCATTGGCAAATAAACATACCTGCTGGTGCAGTTGCGTGTAGGTTAATACACGGTGATGCTCTTCGGGGTCGTTGGGTTCCCATATTATAGCAGGCTGGTTTCCTTTATCTTGCAAATGCCTATCTAGGCAGTTTTCGGTAATATTAAGTTTTGCACCTTCGTACCATTTAATATTGGGCGATGAAAAATCCCAATTTAAAACCTTATCCCATTTTTTGCGCCAGTAAAAATTATCGGCAATATCGGCCCAAAAGGCTTCGGGTTGGTCAACACTTTGTTTATAGGCTTGGTTATAATCGGCTATGGTTTTTATCTGAAAATTCATTTTTAAATTTTGGATTGTTTTGGTGGGCACAATTTAACCGTTTTTTTTATAAATGGGAATTTTTAATTTTTGTTTTGGGCAATGGGCTAGCGGGCAAGCGTTTTTTTTTTGAAAAACATAAGCCAGTGTTTTATAACCCAAGGCTAGCCCCGCCATTCGCTCACCCGCCTGCTGGCCGGCAGGCTGTCGGGTTTAGGTACGCGGGCTGGTGGTTTTTAATGCGGGTTTACCTTGCTTGGGTTAAACTTGCTACAACTTATTATAACCCAAGTTCGATTATTAAACTATAGTATAATTTACTGTAAACCAATGTTATTTACGATTTTAAAAGCGTTAACAGCAATAGCGTTTCCTGCCTGCGCAGGCAGGAAACGCCAAAATCATAATCAAAACTATAAACATCAATAACGTTGTGAAACTTTACAAATTTATAGTTCAAATTAGGGTAAATAATATTTTTTTAAACGCCCCAAACAAAAGATAATTTACACCTTAACTTTAGTAAAAGTTAACCAAAAATAACAACAAACAAAAACCAATTAAAAAGGTTAATTTTGCAACGTATAATCACAAAAGTATTGTACACTATACTATTTTTAAATTAATTATTTACACATGTTGCACCGTATAGAAGAGGCCATAGAGGATATAAAAGCTGGTAAAATGGTAATTGTGGTGGACGATGAAGACCGAGAAAACGAAGGAGATTTTGTAACCGCAGCTGCCAATGCAACACCCGAAGTGGTAAACTTTATGGCCAAATATGGCCGAGGATTGGTATGTGTTCCCCTTACGGCAGATAGGTGCAAAGCCCTAAATTTGGACTTAATGGTAGGCAAAAACACAGCTACCTTCGAAACCAATTTTACCGTTTCTATTGATTTAATAGGCAATGGTTGCACTACTGGCATATCGGCCACGGATAGGTCTAAAACCATTATGGCCTTAGTTAACGATGCTACAAAACCCGAAGATTTGGGCCGCCCAGGCCACATTTTCCCACTAATAGCACACGATGGCGGCGTACTACGCCGGGCTGGGCATACCGAAGCGGCGGTAGATTTGGCCGTTATGGCTGGCTTTGCACCTGCGGGAGTTATATGCGAAATAATGAACGAAGACGGTGAAATGGCTCGCCTACCCGATTTACAACTGCTAGCCAAAGAGTTAGATATGAAAATTATATCTATACAAGATTTAATTAGCTACCGCTTACAAACAGAATCATTGGTAAAAAAAGAAGTTACCATTAACCTGCCCACCCAATGGGGCGATTTTAAAATGGTTGCCTTTACACAAATAAACACGGGCGATAATCATTTGGCTTTAATTAAAGGCAAATGGGCCGATGACGAACCTGTGCTTGTACGTGTACACAGTTCCTGCATTACGGGCGATATTTTTGGCTCGTGTAAGTGCGATTGTGGCCCACAGTTGCACAAATCAATGGAAATGATAGAAAAAGAAGGCAAAGGCGTAATCATTTATATGAACCAAGAAGGCCGAGGCATAGGCCTTGTAAATAAACTAAAATCATACAACTTGCAAGAACAAGGAATGGATACCGTAGATGCCAACCTTGCCCTAGGTTTTAAAATGGACGAACGAGATTATGGCATTGGCGCACAAATATTAAGAGCCATTAATGTTAAAAAAATGAGGTTAATGAGTAACAATCCTACCAAAAGAGCTGGCCTAATAGGCTATGGATTACAAATTGTAGAAAACGTAGCCATAGAAGTACCCTCCAACCAGCATAACGAAGTATATTTAAAAACCAAACGCGATAGAATGGGGCATAGCATTTTGGGATAGGTTTACATATTTCATCTCACCAAAAAAAAAACATGAACAAAGCGCAACATACCCTTATGATAAAAGCCGAAGCCCAGCGCTTGGGCTTTTTGTTTTGTGGTATAGCCGAAGCTACTTTTTTAGAAACCGAAGCACCTAGGTTAGATAATTGGTTGCGAAATAATTATAACGGGAAAATGGCTTATATGGAAAACCATTTTGATAAACGACTAGACCCTAGGCTATTGGTTGATAACGCAAAATCAATAATATCCGTAGCTCTTAATTATTATACCGACCAAAAACCCGATGATGCCACAGCACCCAAAATATCAACTTACGCTTATGGTACCGATTATCACTTTGTAATTAAACAAAAACTAGCCTTGCTGCTGCAATATATTAACGAAAATATTGGCGAGGTAGATGGCCGAGCATTTGTAGATTCGGCCCCAGTGCTAGATAAAGTATGGGCACAAAAAGCGGGCTTGGGTTGGCAGGGAAAACACTCGAACTTAATTAACAAAAAGGCAGGTTCGTTTTTTTTTCTTGGCGAATTAATTATCGACCTGCCACTTGCCTACGATACACCTTTTGAAACCGACCATTGCGGCACCTGCACCAAATGTATTGATGCCTGCCCTACCGAAGCCATTATTGCGCCATACAAGGTAGATGCCAGCAAATGTATATCCTACCTTACCATCGAACTAAAAGATAAGCTACCCAATAGCTTTAAAGGTAAAATGGATAATTGGATGTTCGGTTGCGATGTATGCCAAGATGTATGCCCATGGAACAGGTTTTCGGTACCGCATACAGTCCCCGAATTTACACCTCACCCCGATTTGTTGCAAATGACCAAGCAGGATTGGCAAGAAATTACCGACGATGTATTTGCTAAACTCTTTAAATCATCAGCCCTAAAGCGTACAAAATTTACTGGTTTAAAAAGAAATATCGATTTTTTGGATTAAAATCCACTTACCTCTCGAAATAAAAGGCTTGGTAGCTAGTGTGAAAACGGAAACTCCTAAGTTTTCTTAAAAAACACAAAAACCTAAAATTTTGTTAATTTTTTAAGTAATCAGAAAGTGAAATCCTTTCACCATCATCATTTTTATTTGCTTCGTTGTAAAGCCTCACATCTTCAATACCATCCAGTTCTTCCATAAGCGCTTCAAATTCTTTAGCCTAAAGTACAACCATTAATTTATTTCCTATTGGGGCTTTTATGAATTGGGGGTGTAATGCAAGCATAATTTATAGTTTAGGAGTTAAATATTATGTCAAAAAAATAATTGCAAAAAACAAATTTAATTTTGATAACATTAATTACAATACAAAGTTCTTCTATTTTTAAATCTTTAGTAATTTGGAACAAATTTTTTCTACTTGTTTTTATAAACACAAACTACTACCTTACATAAAATTATTACTTATGTAAATAATAATAACCAAGTAATTAACTATTTATAGCTATTATTTTACCCTCTTAATTGCAAATCAGTAAATTAAATCATCAATCAAAAATCATCAATCAAAAACCCCAACCATGGCAAACCATTATTACAATTCAGAAGACTTAGGCAAATTTGGCAACATTGGCGAATATCAAAAACCACTGGCCGATAAATTTTTTGATTATTATGGCGAAGTATTTAAAAACGGAGCATTAACCGAGAAAGAAAAATCGTTAATTGCCTTAGCCGTAGCACACGCTGTACAATGCCCTTATTGCATAGATGCTTACAGTGCCGATGCCTACGAAAAAGGATACAGCCAACAGCAAATGATGGAAGCCGTACACGTTGCCGCAGCCATAAAAGGTGGTGCGGTATTGGTACACGGCGTACAAATGATGAACAAGGTAAAAGAAATTGCGATGTAGTACGGTATGATAAAATCGCTAAAAGTATTAAACCATAATTTATCAAACGCTGATAACCAGCTTTCGATTTTAGAAAACGAGTTACCTAGGCAAACTGCCTTTAGAAATAAAATTGCAGCCTTTGGATATACCGCTTTGCAGCCATCGGGCATCGAGGTATTTCAAATAAACATAGGTAAAATGTGCAACCAAGTGTGCAAGCATTGCCATGTAGATGCAGGACCCGATCGTAAAGAGATTATGACCATCGAAACCATGCAACTGTGTTTAGTAGCCATACAAAATCCCACCATAAAAACAGTAGATTTAACAGGTGGCGCACCCGAACTTAACCCTAATTTCAGGTGGTTTGTTACCGAAATTAAAAAACTAGGTAAGCACATTATTGTTCGCTGTAACCTTACCATTATATTGGCCAACAAAAAATTTAACGATTTGCCCGATTTTTTTAAGCTACACCAAGTAGAAGTGGTATCATCGTTACCCAGTTTTACCGCACAACGTACCGATAGCCAGCGTGGTGATGGCGTTTTTAACGATTCGATAAAAGCCTTACAAATGCTTAACGCAGTAGGCTATGGCGTAGCAAACAATGGCTTAATTTTAAACTTGGTGTATAACCCAGCGGGTGCTTTTTTGCCACCATCGCAAGCTGCCCTCGAAACCGAATATAAAACAGAACTTTTTAAAAACTTTGGTATTACGTTTAACAGCCTATTTGCCATTACCAATATGCCTATAAGTAGGTATTTGGATTATTTGCTGGTAAGTGGCAATTACCAAAAATATATGGATAAACTTATTGCCGCATTTAACCCATCGGCTATTAATAATGTAATGTGCCGCAACACAATATCTGTAAGCTGGGATGGTTTTTTATACGATTGTGATTTTAACCAAATGTTAGATTTAAAAGTTAAATATCCAGCACCACAGCATCTTAGCGAATTTAATATCCAACTTTTAAACACCCGTAACATTGTTTTAAAACAACATTGTTACGGGTGTACCGCTGGGGCGGGAAGTAGCTGTGGCGGGGCAGTAGCCATTTAATCGATGGTTAAATAACCTCGCCTTTTGCTAATTTTTCTTTACGGTTATCTTGCCATAAATAATGTAAAAGCGTATTTAATACCACCGCATTCCAATCGTTATGGATACTTAATTTAGCCTTCATTTTTCCGTTTGTTTTACTATTAAGGTGTAAAATGCCTTTTTCTAAATAATAATCACTATCGGCCCAAGTAATGTTTCCTATTTTGGTTTTACCCCAAAACCAATTTTTGTACGGCATTGCAAAGCCAGTATTATTTACCTCTACATCGGCAACTTTAAATGATTGCGCTTGGTTAAGCGTTTCTACCAATTTGTTTACCAATTGTTTTTTGGCATATTGCCACAAGCCCGCCATAATATAGTAATACGTATGGTCTTCGGCCAATATTGGCTGTACCGTATTGCTACTAAAGTTGATACTAAGCTGCTCGCCATTATTACTTTTTATTTCAATAATGTAGTTTTTGCTCGAAGGTTTCTTTTTGTTTCCCACCATTGAAACGCCGTATTTTATAGCTTCAATGTTGTTACACATAATTTTTTTGTTGTTTACTTCGATAAAATCTTTATTGATTTTTACTTTTTGATTGCTTGACGGAAGCTGAATATCGACGTCGAAATTGTGATTGTTCATATATTATATTAAGAATTTTTGTTTTAAAATAATGTTGCACCCCCGGTTTTAATTTTACCTAAATGTTTGTAAGCCGTTTCGGTAGCTTCTCGCCCACGCGATGTGCGCATAAGGTAGCCCTCCTGTATTAAAAAAGGTTCGTACACCTCTTCTATCGTTCCTTCTTCTTCGCCCACGGCGGTGGCAATGGTTTTTAAACCCACTGGGCCACCTTTAAATTTATCAATAATGGTCGAAAGTATTTTATTGTCCATTTCATCCAGCCCATGCTCATCAACATTTAAAGCATTTAAGGCATAGCGAGCAATTTCGGTTTCGATATTTCCATTGCCTTTTATCTGGGCAAAATCGCGGGTACGCCTCAATAACGCATTGGCAATACGTGGCGTACCACGGCTACGGCGGGCAATTTCGTAGGCCCCTTCTTCGGTAATTTCGGTTTTTAATATCGCCGACGAGCGCAAAACTATGGTGGTTAACAGCTTGGCATCGTAATATTGTAACCTAGAGTTAATGCCAAACCTGGCCCTTAGCGGGGATGTTAACAAGCCCGACCGTGTGGTAGCACCTATTAGCGTAAACGGATTTAAGGTAATTTGTACCGAACGGGCATTAGGCCCCGATTCGAGCATAATATCAATCTTAAAATCTTCCATGGCCGAGTATAAATACTCCTCTACCAATGGGCTAAGGCGGTGTATTTCGTCAATAAACAAAATATCGCCCGTTTCTAAATTGGTAAGCAAGCCTGCCAAATCGCCAGGTTTATCTAAAACTGGACCACTGGTAACTTTAAAACCTACGCCCATTTCGTTGGCTATAATGTTTGATAAAGTGGTTTTACCCAAGCCAGGTGGGCCATGTAGCAATACATGGTCTAAGGCTTCGCCACGCAACCTTGCTGCTTGCACAAATATTTTTAGGTTTTCTAAAATTTTTTCTTGCCCAGTAAAATCCTCAAAAACCTGCGGACGCAATACTTTCTCAATTTCTTTTTCGGAAGTATTTAGTTTATCAAAACTTGGGTCCAGGTTCTCGTTCATTGTGTGAAGGTAACAAAATCAATTTTTTTTACAATAGGCTTTTTAAATAATTCTATTTTTTAGTTTTTTTTGATGAGGATTCCTATTATAATTACGCAAAAAAACAATTTAAAAACGAAAAACATTTTGTATTTTAGTACTCTAAATTCAAAAGCTATGAGTGATAAAGAAATGGACAAATTATTGAAAACTATGCGAGAAAATGGACGAAAACTTGTTGCGGATAAGGTTAAGAATACCCAGTTTTTAAAAAAAATAGGTATTTTGAATAGAAATGGAAATGTTTCGAAAGCGTATAAAGATATATGTATTCCGATAGAACAGGGTTAATTTTAGCTTTCCATGGTTGCGATTTAAAAGTAAGAGATAAGGTTGTTAACGGTGCAGAATTACAAAACAGCACCAATGATTACGACTGGCTGGGTAATGGGATTTACTTTTGGGAAAACAGCCCAGCCCGAGCCTTTGATTATGCCTGTGAAGTAATGAACCGTACAAACGAAATTGAAGCACCAGCAGTACTTGGTGCAGTTATACATCTTAAACATTGTTTAGATTTAACGGAGTATAAAAATTTGCAAATCCTAAAAAATGGCTATGAAACCTTAAAAATTTCATTGGATGCCGAACGCCTTTCACTACCAGAAAATAAAAAATTAGCGAATTCAAATGAATTTTTAATGCGATACTTGGATTGTGCTGTTATAGAGATGATTCATAAAATAAATGATTCGACTAACAAGTACGACTCCGTACGTGGTATGTTTTTAGAAGGTAATTCACCCTATCCAAACGCTGGTTTCAAAGAAAAAAACCATGTTCAGATCTGTATTAGAAATCCAAACTGTATAAAAGGATATTTTTTACCTAGGCAATTAGTAAATTTTTAATTCAACCTATAATTCACCCCTCCTATTAATTTTAATCCTTCTAAAAAATCATTGGCTGGGTTTATTTTTACAGCGGTTGATGTAAGGTTTAAATTTATATTGTAGCCATCATCCGAAACTTCGAAATTTAGTTTACAGTTTTTTTGTTCGTAATTCGAACTATTTGAGCGCACTAGCTCTTGCAGGTTTTGTATAAGTGTTTGGTTTACATTTTGTAAAGGCAGTTCGATGGTTAGGCTTTTTAACATTTTATCTCTTATTTCGGATAATAAATTAACGCTAGTAATTTTAAATTCCCACTGCCCTGTTTGCCTGTACCTTTCCTCTACCCTGCCCTTGATAAATAGAAAATAACCCTCTTTCAAAAAATTTTGTTGCTTCACATAATCCTCACCAAACAAAGCCATTTCAAACGATTCTTTGTAATCCTCTATTTTTATAATGGCAAATGGTTTACCGTTTTTGGTAACACGGTGATTGGCCACGGTTACCAGACCACCTATACTTATATCCAAATTTTGTAGTTTTTCAAAATCTTTCTGTTGCTGTTCGGTTACTTCTTCCTTATTTTTAATTTTATCAATCAATTTTAAATCGCCAAGATTTTTATTGCAAAAAGTTTCCATCTCTACTTTGTAAATATCTAATGGATGGCCTGTTAGGTAAATGCCTATCATTTCTTTTTCCCATTTTAGTTTTTCTATCAAGCCAAATTCTTCGGCATCGGGGCATGTAGGTTCTACAATATCGGCATCGCTGGTACCACCAAACAGGGATGTTGTGGCCATGTTTTTTACATTTTCGAAGTCGTTGGTATATTTATTTAGTCGCTCAATAAAATTTATATTGGTATTGGGTACTTGCGTAAAAAATCTTTTTCGGCTTATGCCAAAACAATCAAACGAGCCACTGTAAACCAAGTTTTCATATACCTTTTTAGTTACCGTACGGGAGTTACACCTGCGGGCAAAATCATTAATGGTAGTATAAAGCCCGTTTTTATTTCGCTCCACAATAATGCTTTCTATTGCTTTTTCGCCCACGCCTTTAATCCCCTTCATGCCAAAGCGTATTTCGCCTTTTTTATTTACCGCAAAACTAAAGTTCGATTCGTTTACATCGGGCCCTAGCACCCGTAAGCCCATGGTTTGGCATTCCTCCATAAAGAAAGAAATTTTTTCGATATTGTTTTGGTTGTTTAGCACCGCAGCCATATACTCGGCTGGGTAATGGGCTTTTAAATAAGCCGTTTGGTAAGCTACAAAAGCGTAACAGGTAGAGTGCGATTTGTTAAAAGCGTACATGGCAAAGGCTTCCCAATCTGTCCATACTTTTTCGAGTTTTTTGGCATCGTGGCCTAGCAAGCTAGCTTTTTCGATAAATTCGGGTTTTAATTTATCTAGTGTTTTACGGTCTTTTTTCCCCATTGCCTTGCGTAGCGTATCGGCCTGCCCACGGGTAAAGCCAGCCAGTTTTTGCGATAGCAACATTACCTGTTCTTGGTAAACAGTAATGCCGTAAGTATCGCTTAGGTATTCCTCCATATCGTCCAAATCGTAGGTAACTACCTCAATACCATGCTTACGCTTAATAAAATTAGGGATGTACTCCATGGGGCCTGGGCGGTACAAGGCATTCATGGCTATTAAATCCTCAAACTTATCGGGTTTTAGCTCTCGCAAATACATTTGCATCCCATCGCTTTCGAACTGGAAAGTACCATTGGTATCGCCCGCTTGGTAAAGTGCAAATGTTTTTTCATCATCTAGTGGTACATCATCAATTACAATGTCTAGGCTATAATTTTCTTTTATCAGCCGTAAGGCATCACGCATAATGGTAAGGGTTTTTAGGCCTAAAAAGTCCATTTTTATAACCCCTGCATCTTCAATTACTTTACCATCGTATTGCGTTACCAGCAAGGCATTATCTTTTACCATGGCCACAGGTACAATATTGGTAAGGTCATCGGGCGCAATAATAATGGCCGAAGCGTGTATGCCCGTATTGCGTACAGATCCCTCCAGCTTTATGGCTTCTTTTAAAACGGTAGCCTGCAAATCTTTGCCCTCTCCTATCAAGCGCAATTTTTTTACATTTTCTAAATCATCACCACCTAAGCCTTCTTTTTCTGATAACGATTTTTCGCCCGTAAGCGGTGCCGTCATTACACGGTTTAGCGTTACACCCACTTTATCGGGTACAAGTTTAGCCAAGGCGTTGGCCTCCGAAAGTGGCAAATCCATCACCCTAGCCACATCTTTAATACTCGATTTTGCGGCCATCGAACCGTAAGTAACAATTTGCGCTACTTGGTTTTTGCCGTATTTATCTACCACGTATTCAATAACTTTCTGCCTTCCCTCGTCGTCAAAATCGGTATCAATATCAGGCATGCTGTTACGGTCGGGGTTTAAAAAACGCTCGAAAAGTAAATTATATTTAATCGGGTCGATATTGGTAATGCCAATACAATACGCAATTGCCGAACCCGCCGCCGAACCCCGCCCAGGGCCTATAAACACACCAATATCTCGGCCATGCCTAATAAAATCGGCCACAATCAAAAAATAGCCTGCAAAGCCCATGCTTTTTACGGTAAACAATTCAAAATCTAAACGCTCCTGAATTGCAGGTGTAATATCGGTATAACGGGCCCTTGCCCCCTCCATTGTCAAATGGCGCAAATACTCCCATTGGTTTAACGTATCCTCACTATGCACCTTAAAATCAGCAGGAATAGGAAAATTAGGCAACAAAATATCACGCTTTAGTTGCAAATGCTCCACCTTATCCACTATCTCGCCAGTATTAAATAAAGCCTCGGGTATATCGCTAAATAACTTAGCCATTTCGGCCTGGGTTTTAAAATAAAATTGGTCGTTGGGGAAGCCAAAACGGTAACCTTTGCCCCCTTCTTCGTCGGTAGCTTTGGGTTTGCTCTGCAAATCGCCCGTGTTTACACATAGCAAAATATCATGTGCATTGGCATCTTCTTGGTCCACATAGTGCGAATCGTTACTGCATATTACTTTTACGTTGTATTTTTTCGCAAAACGCAACAAAACCTCGTTTACAATATTTTGTTCCTTAATATCGTGGCGTTGTAACTCGATATAAAAATCATCGCCAAACAAATCCAACCACCACTTAAACTCGGCCTCGCCTGCTGCTTCGCCATGTTTAAGTATCGCCTGTGGCACACTTGCACCTATGCAGCAAGTGGTGGCTATTAGGCCTTTATGGTGTTGCAGAATCAATTCCTTATCAATTCTTGGCCACTTCGAGTATAAACCCTCCATAAAACCCGCCGAACAAAGTTTAATTAAATTACGATAGCCCTCGGGGTTTTTAGCCAACAACAACTGATGGCAACGCACATCCTTTGCATCCTTAGTAAACGCTTTTTTATGCCTATCGGCCACCACATAAAACTCGCAACCCACAATCGGTTTTACGCCATGGTTGGCCGCTTCGGCCACAAATTTAAACACACCAAACATGTTGCCATGGTCGGTAATGGCCATCGCCTTCATATTATCAGCCGCCGCTTTTTCGAACATTTTTTTAATATCGGCAGCACCATCCAATAAACTGTATTGTGTATGTACGTGTAAATGAGAAAAATCGGGCATAATATATTTTTTAAGCGTTAAAAATCAAAACTACCATTTGTAAAATACAAAGTCCATAACAAACCTCAAATTATTTTTTTATTGGAAAACCTACTTTCTACCCATTAAGTTGGGCTAGTCGGGCTATCCATTACAAGTCCGCCCAAGCGCAAACCATTGGCACTTCGGGCTTTCCATTACTATCCCGTTTATTTAACGCAGGGCTGAGGTACCTAAGTCGGGCTAGCCCGCACCGTGTATAAAATTGTTAATGATAAATGGTTAAGGATTAATGTTCGCTTTAACTGATTTAATAATGCTTGTTATTAATTTGATAATTTCAACTGCATCATTATGTATACTTTCAAATTGTTCAATCGTTAAATATTCCGTTTCTTTTAAAAGTTCAAGCCAGTAAAGGGTTTCATTGATTTCTTTTTGAGCTATACCCATTTTATGTTTGAAGTCGTTTTTTGTTTCAGCATGCTCAGCTTCACGAACCATAGCTCCAACACTTGTACCGCTTCGCAATAATTGTTTTGTTGGCAATGGTAATACGAGCCGTACGGATTTCCTGTACTGCCTGCTGCAATATGTTGCTGTATTCTGCGGTATTGATTTCTTTACTCATATTAAACAAATTCTTTAGTTTCCATACTCTCCACAACACCCTTCATCAACACAGGGCAAAGCGGCTTAATGGTGTTTTTCAATTGCTCATTGATTCGTTTACGAGTTTCCAAAGTGTGGTAAATAGTAACAATGGCTTCCTGAACTTTAATGTCGGGAATGGGGATTTGAATTTCCTTAAATCGTTCCCATTCTAAACTTGCTCTTACACTGCTATCACTAATAAACCAGCCGTATCTATCTGATTCGGGTCTTTGAAACCACATCATCATATACTCGGGCAAAAATTCGTTTTCATCATTCACTTCAATCACCAAATAAGCAGGAGAAATAATTGCAGGAGTTTCTTCGGCATACAAAGCCAAACGGATAGTTTCATCTCTGCCCACTTGCATAGCACTATAAGCGAATTGTCCTTTCTGTATGATTTTGTATTTAGATAAATCCGATTCCGATGTGTTGGCAACCGAAGGCATAAAATTCTTGGTAATGTTTATACCCAATAAGTTTGTAACCGCTAAGTCTTTATTGCGGTTGTCAACCAATCGAATATAATCTCCAATTCGCTTATAGTTCTTCATCTTTGTCAAATTCTTTTTCAATATCTTCAATACTTGGTAAACTACTTTTTATATTTTCTGGCAACGATTTGGTAATTTCATTTTCCCAGTTCGAAATACCTATTGGATTATTTACCCCAGCCAAAGAATATTCAGCTACTACCTTGTTTTTTTCTTTTACCAATAATAAGCCAATGGTTTTATTGTCGTCTTTACCGCAAAGTGCATCGTTTACCACGTTCATATACATATTGAGTTGGCTGATATGCCCTGGCTCTAATTTGCCGCTTTTTAACTCTATCACTACATAGCATTTTAATTTTATGTGGTAAAAAAGCAAATCGAGGTAAAAATCACTATCGCCTAATTCCAAATGTACCTGACGACCTACAAATGCAAAACCTCGCCCAAGTTCTAGCAAAAACTTTTGAATATGGGCTATTAGCTTTTGTTCTAATTCTCGTTCTTTAATATGGCTTGCGTTTCCCAAAAAATTAAAAATATAAGGGTCTTTAAAAGATTGTGTAGCCAAGTCAGAATCCAAAGGTGGCATGGTTTCCAGAAAATTATTAACTGAATTTCCTTGTCTTACATGTAGTTTACTTTCAATCTGAAACACCAACATATCTTTTCCAAAGCCGTTTTCGATGGTTTTTTGAGCATACCACAGCCGTAATTCAGGTTCTTTTATTTTGTCTAAAAGTGTAATATTGCTTCGCCATGGAATTTGTGCAACGGTGCGTTGCACTATTTCTAAATCTGCCCACTCTTCAGCAAATTTTCGCATATACTTTAAGTTTCTGGGCGAAAAACCTGTTTCTTCAGGGAAAGCTGTTTTTAAATCTAAAGAAAGCCTATCCACTATTTTAGCGCCCCAACCTTCCGTTTCTTGTTTGATAAGTATCGCTTTACCGATATGCCAATACATTAATATCATTCTTTGATTGGCATTAAGAATAGTAGCAAGCTTTTCTTTTTTAATAAATCCCTTTAAATCATCTACAAAAGAGATATAACCATCAGGCATTTCTTTCACATTTTCAGCCAAAGGAAATACCACTTTTTCTATTTCATTACCTAATTGCTTTCTTTTAGATTTCATAGCCCAAAGTTTTAAAAGCGTTAATCAATTGGCTTTGCGATTGTTTTTCTTCTTGCAAAAGGGTTTTGAAATCCTTTTGTATGCGTTTCATTTCGGTATCAAAATCTATTTCGCTATCACGGTCAATAAACTCAATGTATTTGCTTGGCACCAGCGAAAAATCGTTTGCCTGTATTTGTTCAAAACTGGCAGAGTAGCAATACTCAGGCACAT
>JAAFJW010000179.1 GCA_013298995.1 Sphingobacteriales bacterium
TACGTAGCAGCCAATTCCAGCAATTTTAGCGTGAGGCATAGTAAGTTAAAAAGTGATAAATAGTCAGAAAAGAGCGTAAAAGTACAAAATAAACTACGATGCGTTTTATTTTGGGGGCAACATTTTGCAACTATTGCCCACAATGATACGCCGCACAGCTATTTTTGAAAAAAAAGAGAGAAGTAAAGCCCGTTGGTTGGTATTATGCCATTAGTCATTGTCGAGATTGCAATTGCCCCTGTTTACTATTTTTCGGTTAAATTGTCGTAACTATTTTCTTATCAACATACAAAACCAAATCTTTTATAACCAATTTCTGAATAGCAGAAATAAGAGTGTTCATTATTTCATAATTAGGTTGGTTGTTTTGAGTTGGAAGTGATACTAATTGATGTTGAACCTTTGACCACACAGCCTTATTATCCCAACCAAATTTTAACTTGATAGATTTTTCCAATGAAGTAGTGAAAAACAATAATTTTTGCTTACTTATATCAACGACTTTTGGTTTTAACAAATAAGCGTCCCATAAAATACCTGTTTTATAAGGTTGAGCATAAACTGTACCAGTAGCAATTGCACCATTACTAATAACGTCAATTGTCATTTCAGCCGAATCAAAATCTTTTTCACGACCATAAAACATAATTCCATTGTTACCAAATTTTGCATTAACTAATGGTAGGTTAAATTCATTCGTTTGGATATTTGAAGTATCACTTAGTTTATCAAATGGTTTTTTTAGCGTTCTAAGGTTAAGTTTGTCAAATAAACTTCCAATTTTAAATTCGCCCCACTCAATATTTTCAAACTCCGCCAAAACTTTTTCTTCATCAACTGTTAGAGTATAATCTTTTAGTCCTGTAACAGTTAAATACGCTTCCAATTCTGCTATTCGCTCTGCTTCCAGTTCCGAAATAAAGCTTTCCATAAAATCAAAATCTATTTTGCCGTTTTTGGTGGGTAGTGTTATAATTGTATTTTTTAATTCAATTTTCGTGGCTTTTTTATTATAAGAATATTTATTTTTTATTACTCTGTCAATCGAGGCAATTATAAACATTTGATTTGTTCTATTCAAATTTTCGCTTTGCAATACACTTGTTGCTCCGTGTCCATCTTTTAAATAAAAAGGTGTTTCCACATAAACAATATTTTGATTATTTGAATGAATTAATATTGTAGGCTTACCTAATTTATTATTTAAAACATTTTTTGTTAGTTGATTATAAGAAATTATTCCATTATCTATTGTAGCTTGACCATAAAAAGGATAAAAAGATTCTGTTTCATCTCTTAATTCATCAAGTTTTAAAGGGTCAATCTCCTTTTGAGGTTGCCATTGTAAAACTTCTTCAATCCTAAACTCCGCCCACTCAACGTTTTCCAATTTGTTGTTAAGTGGGGCATCTACTTTCCCAAGCTTTCGGTGTTTTGTTTTAAAAGGGTAGAAACCTCCCAAGCCAAATAGTCACTTATCGTTTTTTTGAAATCTTGTAGTGTTGGTTTGGTATCAATGGGTGCTGATTGGTTCCAGTCTGCCCCATTTTGTGGGTCAATCGTGCCTTCGTAGTATTCTTTTGCGGTAAAAATATTTAGTTTCGATTTCCCAAAACGCACTAAGTTTATCAGTTCTTCGTAGCGTTCTTTGGCACGGTCAGTATCTTTCAGATTATTGCTTGACTTTTTACGGCTGGTACGTGTATAGCCATCTTCGGCAAAATCAATAAACTTCACCATCTCGTCTTTATGGTGTTTTTCGTTTACTTTAAAAACGTATATATTGGTTTGCACACTGCTTTTTCCTATAAAAATATCTATCGGCATTTTGATACTTGCCAAAAGTGTATGTTTTTCTAATATTCTTTTGGTGTATTCTCTGGCTTTGCCACTACCTGCCGAGTTTTGAATAATAATAGCGGCATAGCCTTTGTTCATCATAGATAAGGCACGCTCTACAAAGTTCATTCCGTTGCCATTGGCAGAATATGGAGGATTAAGAATAAAGGCATCGGCAGGGAATTTGCTATCTGTTTTGCCAAAACCATAATTTCCGTCAAAATCTTTTAAAGAGTCTTTGTTTATGATGTTGGAGCTACCATCACCCATCAAAATCATATTCAAAATCGCCAACATATAAACGCTCGAAAGCAACTCTAAACCGAGTAATTGCTCGGCTTTAATTTTTATCTCTTTTTGCGTAAGTTCTGCAGGCGAAGTGATGTTATTTTTGGCATCGTTGAGCATTTCGTTCATTGCCGCCACTAATAAACCTGCCGAGCCTGTGGCAAAATCCCATACATAAGAATCTTTGTTTACCCGTGCCAGTTTTGCCATCAGCGTAGCCACATAAGAAGGCGTAAGCACGACATCGTTGAGGCTATCTTGCGAAAAACCGAGCCAACCATACATTTCATTAAAGAGTTTTCCTGTAAAATCAGTTGTCAAACCAATTTTGTAGTAAATCCCTAAATCATCAACGATTTTAGTAAAAACTCTTTTTAACTGGCTTTCTCCGTTATCGACCTTATTGATATTTTCGGTTAAAAGTGTGTTGGATAATGTTCTTAATATCAACTCTTTCTTTTCTTGTGGAATACCTTTTTCGTTTAAAAAAGCAGTAATTCGATTGATGAGAATATCGCCGTCCCGTCCGCCAATAAATGTTTGAGATTTCAGATCCTCTTTATCAAGCACAGGTACTTTATTGGGCACGCCAAGCGTTGCAATAATAGAAGCCGCCACCAAATAAACACGGTCATTTTCGCCTAAACCTTTTTCGTTTTGGTAAATATCATGGTTTAGTTTTCTTAAACTGGCATCAATCTCTTGTTCTCGTTGCTCTTTTAATTTGTTAAGTTCTTCTTCTGATAGGTGTAAAGTTTTTACTTTTTCAATAAAGGCATCAAAGTTTTCTTTTTTCAGAAATGAAAAATCCGAAAATTCTCCCACTTTTTGTCCAGCACCAAAGTTGCTTTTTGAAACATAATACACACCTATCGAGTGTTGAATTGTACCAGTTTCATCTTTGTAGCCAGTCATACCGATGGCTATAATGTCGGTATAGCTGGTATGATGCAAAACAGCATTGGCATAATGCACGGCTCCGTTTACAGCAAAAGAATTAATGTTTTTAAAGTGTGGCTCATTTTTAGCAGTTCGGTTTTCTACTTGGTTATTAGCATCCAGTTTTACAAGACTATCTTTATAGCCTTTATATTCAATAAGGATAGGGTAATAAGCTAAATTTTTGTCTTGCAATAGAATTTTTGCATCAGGACGATTTGCACCAGTGCCTCCATTTTTTGTAAAGTAATCAGAAAGGGCTTTGTCTATTTCGGTATTGACAGATTCTTGTTCTAATTTATAAGGCAGTTTGTAAAATTTAAGCCAGCCATTGGCTAAGTCGGCAATATTGGGTTCTATTGATTGTGCCATTTATTTTTTTAATTCGTTTAGGTTGCCAATTTAGTTTTTTATGTCGGTTATCTTGTTTAATATCAACAAAAACCCACTTATCCACTTTCTTAGGTTTTCGATTATTGCCAATAATCGTACTGGGCGTAGCGGGCAGATTCGGTGGCTACTTCGGGCCCCAGTAATTTGCTTACCACGTAATACGACATGTCAATTCCTGCCGACACGCCCGCCGACAGTATCAAGTTGCCGTTGTCCACGTAGCGTACATTTTCTACGACTTCGATGGTAGGCGAAATGCTTCTGAGCGCGTCTAACGCCTTAAAATGCGTGGTGGCGCGTTTGTTTTCGAGTAACCCCGCTTGTCCCAAAATCAACGCCCCCGTGCAAACCGACAGCACCAATTCGGCGTTTGGGGCGTGGCGTTGTACCCATTCGAGTAGTACAGGGTTGTGCATTTCTTTGCGGCTGCCAAACGGCACGCCGTCGGGTGTGATGCCGCCGCCACCGGGAATGAGCAAAATAGCGGGCGGTGGGCAGTTTTCTAACAAAAAATCGGGAACAATGGTCAGGCCATTTCGCGCCACCACGGGCG
>JAAFJW010000181.1 GCA_013298995.1 Sphingobacteriales bacterium
CGATAACCCCGATTTACCACCTCCAGCTGATTTTGATACCGAAAATGCGCTTCGCCGCATAGGTTATAACACCAGCAATATGGCTGCGGCTATTGTAGCGTTTAAGGTACATTTTATAAAAATAGATGTTTCGCCCACATTATCTGATTGGGATAAATGTGTGCTATGGAACTTGTATAAAAAATATTGATGAGTAGCTATTTAAAATTTGTGGGAGCAAAAACAAAGCTATTTTAGATATTGTAAAAACAGCATAAAGTTATACCTAATTTATAGGTGACTATATGGTAATCCAATATAGATTACGGTAAAATTAGATAAAAAAAGCACAAACTTTTTAAGCTGACCTTAGGCAGTAAAAAAGGCTTTTAAACATCAAATTTAAAATTAGTATTTTTTTTATTAATTTGTATCTTGCGCCCCTAAAATATAAATCAAAACATAAATTAAATAATACATTGTTATGGGAATAATGGGTTTTTTGCGTAATAAAGCAGGGGTAATTATTGTATTCGCTATTGGTTTAGCCATAGTAGCATTTTTACTAAGCGATGTGGTACGAAGCGGTAAAGGTTTTATTGCTGATGCGCAAAGTGAAGTAGGTACAGTAGCAGGTGTGCCTATTGATTATAAAAGTTTTAACGAACGAGTGGACCAAAATAGCCAACAATTTAAAGCGCAAATGGGCAACTTAAACGCTCAAATGCTAAGCTACGTGGTAGAAAACTCATGGAACCAAATGACATCAAAAATCATTTTAGATAAACAAACCGAAAAAATAGGCTTAACCGTAGGTAAAACCGAGTTATACGATTTAATGTTTGTAAACCCAAGCCCGCAAATGGCGCAAATATTTACCGACCCTAAAACAGGGCAGTTTAATAAAAATATGGCCATAGCATCCCGCAAAAGTGCCGATACCAACCCCGAGCTTTTAGTACAATGGGTGGCCTTAGAAAACAGCATATACGACCAAGCAAAAGGGGCTAAATTTCAAGCATTGGTAAAAAATGGCGTTTACGCCAATACCTTAGATGCCAAAGATGATTTTATAAACCGAAACAAGCTAGCCAATTTTCAATACATCACATTGGATTATGCAACACTAAAAGATGCGGATATAAAACCCAGCGATGCCGATTACGAAGCATATTACGATGAAAATAAATTCAGATTTCAAAACACCACCGAAACCCGTAGTTTCGATTTTGTAAGCTTTAATGCAGCACCCTCAAAAAGCGATACTGCCGAAACTAAAGCCAAAATAACTAAAATCGCCGAAGGCTTTAAAGCAAGCAATAACGATTCGTTATTTGTAGCCATTAATGCCGAAACCAAAAACCCCATTACATTTGTTAAAAAAGGTGCTTTAGAACCCGCATTAGATACCATTATGTTTAAGGCCGCAAAAGGCTTCGTATATGGCCCTTATTTATCCAATAATGTTTTTAAAGTAGCCAAACTCTTAGATGTTAAAACAAGTCCCGATTCGGTAAAAGCCCGCCACATTTTAATTAAACCTGCAACTGCGGGTGGCGATGCCGAAGCTATGGCAAAAGCCGATTCGATAAAAAAAGTAATTGCCAAGGGGGGCGATTTTGCAAAATTAGCCGCACAATACAGCGTTGATGGCTCTAAAGATAAAGGTGGCGATTTAGGCACATTTGCTCGTGGTGCAATGGTACCCGTTTTCGAAGATGCAGCTTTTGGTAATGCACCGGGCAGCGTAGTAATTGTAAAATCACAATTTGGTGTACACATTATCGAAGTGCAAAAACAAATTGGCTTATCAAAAGTGGTAAAAGTAGCCATTATTGATAAAGCCCTTGTGCCAAGTGCTAAAACCGAGCAATTGGCGTATCAAAAAGCACAATCTTTTTTAAGCATTGCCAGTGATACTTCGGCATTTAACCAAGAAGCCAAAAAACTAGGCATCACCAAAATGCAAGCTACCGATATTGGCCCATTGCAAGCATCGGTACCAGGCTTAGAGGATGCCCGAAACCTTGTACGCTGGGCTTTTAAAGCTAAAACAGCCGAATTATCCAACGAAATTTTTGATATAGGCGACAAATACGTAATTGCTTACTTAACCAGCATAAAACCCAAAGGTACACTTTCGTTAAACGATGTAAAAAAACAAATAGAACCCGCCGTTAAAAACCGTGTAAAAGCAGTAGCCTTAAAAGCTAAAATCGAAGCCGCAGCAGCGGGAGCTAGCAATATAAACCAAATTGCCGCCAAACTTAAAGTAAGCGTAGTACCTGTAAGCAACATTGTTTTTGCAAACCCTGTTTTGCCTGGCCTAGCGCAAGAAAACAAAGTGATAGGTGCCGTATTTGGTTCTAAAATAAATAAAATATCCAAAGCTATTGATGGCGAACGTGGCGTATATGTGTTTAACCTAACAGGATTTTCTACTGCACCACTACCCTTAATTTTTACTACCAATAAAGATGCACTTAGCAAAAACCTATCGGCTAGTGCCGAAGGAAATGCTTTTAAAGCCCTACAAAAAAGTGCAAACATTACCGACAACCGAAGCAAATTTTATTAACAACATAAAAAAATGATACCTTTAACCGAAGATAAACCAATATCTTCGGTTTTTTGCGTTTTATAGCTATGGATATACAAACAAACATTACCAATAAAGTGGCGCAAAGTAGCCTACTTTCGTACGATTTAGCCAGCTTATACATTACAGGCGAACGCGTAGTGTACGATATTAAAGACAATCTTTTTCATGGGCTAATGCTTAAAGAAAAAGATTTTAGAGATTTTGTGAAACAAAACGACTGGGCAGTTTACCAAAATAAAAACGTAGCCATTATATGCTCGTCCGATGCCATAGTACCTACATGGGCTTATATGTTATTAGCCACAAGGCTTAGCCCTTATGTTAAAAACCTGTTTTTTGGCAACTTGGAACAACTAGAAATCCACCTTTACCAACAAGCAATACAGCAACTAGATATTAGCCAATTTAAAGACCAAAAAGTGGTAATTAAAGGCTGCGGCGATGTTTTTGTACCCACAACAGCTTTTGTTGATTTTACAGCCAAAATCACCCCTATTGCCAAAAGTATTATGTACGGCGAACCCTGTTCAACCGTTCCACTGTTTAAACGCAAAGATTAATTTTATACCAACCTACATGAAAATAAAACTAAGCCTTATACTCCTATTATTTTCGCTTGTGGTACAGGCGCAAAAATTAGCTGTTTTACAAACCTCGGCTTTTGAAGCTGGCGAAACCCTAAAGTATAAATTCAAATATGGCTTTTTTACAGGTGCCGAAGCCACCCTGCAGGTGCTTCATTCCGATTTAAAATTTGATAACCACGAAACCTATCGATTGGTGGCACAAGGACGCACCTCGGGCACTTTTGATATATTTTATAAAATCAGAAATCGTTACGAATCGTATATCGATAAAGATACCTTTGTGCCCTATTTATACACCGAAGATGTAAACGAATCGGATTATCACCGAACCGATAAAGCCCGCTTTTATCCCAACGAAAAAAAAGTTATTGCAAAAAAAGGCACCTTTAAAACCACTGCCGACCAAGTTTTCGATTTGGTTTCGGCCTATTACTTTTCACGAAATTTAGACCTTAGCACCATCAATATAGGCGATAAAATCACCCTAAATTATTTTTTGGAAGATGGCATTACTGCACTCGGCATCGAATATATGGGCAAAGAAAAAATAAAAACCAATATGGGCTATTTTAATTGCCGAAAGTACAGCCCAGCAATACAACCTGGCCGCATATTTCGCAAAGGTAGCCGCCTATACCTTTGGATAACCGACGATAGCAACAATATACCCGTAAAAGCACAAGCCGAATTAGTTGTTGGCAGCGTAACTATGGAGCTAACCAGTACCGAGGGCTTAAAAACCGCTTTAAAAATAGTATCTAAACGAGGTAATTAATTTGTTGTAAAAACATTTATCCTTATCGGCACAAACGCTATTTTT
>JAAFJW010000180.1 GCA_013298995.1 Sphingobacteriales bacterium
TGTTTAAACATACACTTTATATTTTGTACTAAACACTACTTTTTACCTTTTTAACTAATAATTGATATAATCTCAAAAAAATGCTTGTAGAAAAAACATTCTAATATTTTTTAAGTGGCTACTGCTCAGGGCAAACGCATTTAACTTTGTCATAAGAATAAAAAAATTTTAACTTAAACAAAATTAATTTAAGCAAAATAAACCCTTTCGGGTTTATTACCGTCTCATACCTTTTTAATTTTTTTGTGCTAGAAAAACCGCTGCATTGCGGTCTTTTGCTGTGCGAATATACTATATAAATACTTGATTAACAAGTGTAAAATTAAATATATTTTTATTTTTTTAAGGTTAGAGCGAGTTATCAAATTTAGCTGTTATCACAACAGTGTCATCAATTATTGAGATTAAGTCACGTTTTGTGTGTACTTTTAAAAATATGAAAGAACCCCGAAGGATAACCAAAGGAAATTTTAAACATCCATTAATGGATATTTTCTTTTTGGTGGTTTCGGCAGTGGTAAGCGGTTCAGATGATTGGCACTCAGTTGTACTATTTGGTAAATATAAACTAGATTGGCTAAAGAAATTTTTCCCTTACGAAAATGGTATTCCGTCTCACGATACAATAGAGCGACTTTTTAGTTCACTTTGCCCGCAAAGTTTTAGTACTTGTTTTATAGATTGGGCGAGTGGGCAGTTTCAAACCATAGCGGATGAGGTAATTGCTATTGATGGTAAACGGATGAGAGGCTCTGGCACCAAACTCCACCCCGCTATTCATATGGTATCGGCATTTGCCAGCAAGCAACGCCTTACCCTTGGTCAATTGGCAGTAGAAGAAAAGAGTAATGAAATAACAGCCATACCTGCATTATTAGATTTAATTGACTTAAAAAATGGAATTGTAACTATAGATGCAATGGGCTGCCAAACGGCAATAGCCGAGAAGATTATCAGCAAGGAGGCAGATTATATTTTGGCGGTAAAAGACAATCAAAGAAATCTTAATCAGCAAGTTATAAAAATGTTTGAAATGAACAAAGGAAAAGAAACAAGCGAAACATTTGATTTTGGACATGGAAGAATAGAGACTCGTAGCGCAGCTGTAATAACCGATTTAACTTTTTTAGACACAAAAGATAAGTGGGCGGGGTTAAAAAGTACTATTAAATTAGATACCCGTCGTATACATAAATCAACAGGAAAGGAAGAAACAGAAACACGTTATTATATTTCAAGTAGCACTATGGAACCTGCTAAGTTTAACACAGCAATAAGAAACCACTGGGCAATCGAAAACAACCTACATTGGTGCTTAGATGTGGTTTTTAAAGAAGATAGTTCAAAAAGAAGAAAAGGAAACTCGGCAGTTAATTTCAACTTGATAGCCAAAATAGCCCTCAAACTTATTGAAAAAACCGATGTGGTACTGACTAAACCCAAGAAAAGAGAGTCTGCTTGCTTAAACGACGATTTCAGAGAGTTGGTTTTAGGTCTTTTTTAAATGCGTTAGCCCTGGGCTACTGCTGGTTTATTGTATTAATATACAAATACTTGTGTATTAAGTAAAAAATACACAAAGTTTACTAACTACATAAACGCATTACACCACCTCGGCCACTACAAAAGTACTGCCTCCTACAAAAATAAAATCATCATCACTAGCCTTTATTTTGGCGACGGTTAAAGCATCATTTACTGACGGATAAAAATCTCCCAGCAAACCAAATAGCAAAGCATCGGCTTGTAATTGCTGGGCTGGTAATGCCCGTGGTAAGCTAGGTGCACAAAAATAATAACTAGCATTTTGGGGCAATAGGCTTAGTATTTTATGTGTGTCTTTATCGCTTACCATGCCTATTACAATATGTAGCTTGTTATAAATTAGGTTGTTTATGTTTTTTAAAACCTCGTTTATACCCTCTTGGTTATGGCCAGTATCGCATATTATTAATGGCTTTTTTTGTAGGGTTTGCCACCTCCCGTTTAGCCCTGTAAGGCTTTTTACTTGTTTTAAGGCGGTAATTAAATGCGTATTGCTAATGGTAAATCCTATTTTTTTTAGTTGGCTTACGGCCGATAAAATGGTTATAATATTTTTGGTTTGATAGCTGCCTGTTAAGTCTAATGCCAGTTTAATACAGCTTAGGTTTTCTGTATTTACCAACTCAAGGGTTCTGTAATCGCCTTTCATCTCATCGTAAACCAACTCAAATTGCTCGCTTGCAAATAGTATGGGCGCATGTTGTTCCTCGGCCTTAGCCAAAAAAACAGGCTGGGTTTCGCTATTATACTCGCCAATAACTACGGGTGTTTTATGTTTTATGATGCCTGCTTTTTCGAAAGCAATTTTGGGTAGGGTATCGCCCAATATGTTTACATGGTCGTATCCTATATTGGTAATTACTGATAGTAAGGGGTTTATGATATTGGTAGAATCTAACCTGCCACCTAGGCCTACTTCTATAACGGCAATATCAACTGCCTCATTAGCAAAATAATCAAAAGCCATGGCTACTGTAACCTCAAAAAACGAGGGCGATAATTGGCCAAATAAATGCTGGTTTTGCGCCACAAAATCTATTACGTTTTGTTCTGGTATCATTTGTCCATTGATGCGTATGCGCTCTCTAAAATCTTTTAAATGTGGCGATGTATATAAACCTGTTTTATAGCCTGCCGTTTGTAAAATAGCCGCCAAGCTATGCGAAACCGAGCCTTTACCATTGGTGCCAGCCACGTGTATGGTTTTAAATTTATGCTGTGGGTTATCTATTGCAGCACAAAGTTGGAGGGTGTTATGCAAATCTTTGCGGTAAGCGGTTTCGCCTACGCGGGTAAACATGGGCAGTTGGGCGTAAAGGTAAGCGAGGGTTTGTGGGTAGGTCATTTATATTAAAGTGCAAATTTAATCAACCCTAAAATTAAATATCACAACGCCACGTTGCTCATCGGGGGCGGTTTCTAGCTTGTTAAACTTGGCTCCTAAAACGGCTTTTTCGCATTTATCGCACAATAGTGGGTCGGTAAGGGTAGAGCCTCGGCCTGGGGCTTCGGCACTTATTACGGTCCCGTTTTTATCAACTGTAATATTTACGGCAATTTTACCTGTTTTTTGCCCGTCATCTTTAATTACAGGCGCTGTTATAAATCGTCTGCCAGCTAGGGTAAGTGCTACGCCACCGTTGCCGCTTCCTGTACCTGTGTAGCTATTGCTTAGTGGGTCGCCCTCGGGTTTACCTTGGTTACCAGCTACTTTTCCGTTGCCATCACCTTCGCCTGTTCCGTTATTTTTTTTGCCCTTGTACAAGGCATTTTGGTTTATCACGGGCTTTGCTTCTTTGGCTTCGGTTTTTTGCGTGGGGGCATTGTTGTTGCTATTGGCTTTGGTGTTTAATGCCACAGCATCTTCCATATCTTGGGTTAATATATCTTCATCGGTAGCTTGGGTAGTAGGCGTTTGGGTAGGTGTTTTTTCATCGGGGCTAACCTTATCGGGTGCTTTTTGATTGGCGTTGGGTGCTACCGAAGGCTCTTTTATGCTCATATAATCGGTACCCATACCTTCATCAGTAGTGCCATAATTTACAGTTATACCGCCTATGCCTACCTCCTCGGGCGGCGTTTGGTTTTGCCTAATCACATAAAAAAGGCTCAATACCAACAATCCCACCATAATACCTACCGAAAAGGCAATGGCTTTGGGATAATTATTATCGGGTTGGTTTAGGGCAGGCATTATTTTTTAGTTTCGGTGGCTAATACCAACTTTATTTTTAGTTTATTGGCTATATCGGTAAGGTTTACCACGTTTTCTATGGCGATAGATTTATCGGCGTATAGGATAATGGTAAGGTCGGGGCTGGCTTGCTGATAGGGCAAAATTTTGGCTTCCAAATCCTCAAAAGGCACTTTTTGTTTCTCAACAAAATATTCTAATGCTTTATTTATCGATACCGTTATGGTTTTTTGTGGGATGGCTTGCCCC